>NZ_JOGH01000082.1:0-33715 GCF_000721345.1 Kitasatospora sp. NRRL B-11411
GGGTTGGGGGAGGAGGGTGAGGTGGCGCAGGCCGCCGATGGCTCGCCACGCGGCGGGCGGGCTGGTGGCGGGGTCGTGGGGGAGGGGGTCGGCGCGGATGGGGAGGGTGAGGTTCATGAGGTGTCGGATGGTGTGGAGGTCGTCGGGGGTGACGGTTTCGGGCAGTGGGGTGGTGCAGCGGCGGTTGAGCCAGCGGGTGCCGTCGGGCTGGGTGTAGACGGGCAGGACGCGCAGGCTGTCGGCGCCGAGGCGGGTGGCGGGGTCGTCGATGAGTCCTTCGGAGAGGTGGTGGAGGTCGTGGACCTTGTGGGGCGGGTTGATGGCGGCGGTGGCGGCGTGGGCGGTGTGCTGGGTGTCTCGGACTTCACGGGCGCGGCCGTCGGGGGTGGTGAAGTCGTCGGCGTAGACGGCGTCGATGAGGCTCTGGACCTGCTGGGGGATGGCGAGGGAGAAGGTCCCGGTCTTGGCGGGGTCGAGGTCGTGCAGTTGCTGGCGGGTGTTGAGGAGCAGGCTCTTGTCGTAGATGTGGAGCCAGGCGGGTGGCATGGCTCCGGGTGGGGTGAGGACGACGAGGGTGGGGTTGTGGGCCCATGCGGGGCGGTCGGTGCGGTGGTGGCGGTGGCCGCGGCCGGCGCGCTGGAGGAGTTGGGCGGCGGGAGCGAGGTCGGAGACGACGAGGTCGAAGTCGACGTCGAGGGACTGCTCGCAGACGGGGCTGCTGACGACGACGAAGGGGCGGGTGGGGCGGTTGTGGCCGCGTCCGGTCCAGCGTTCGATGCGCCGGGTGATGGCGGTGCGGCGGTGGGCGGGCAGTTGGGAGTGGAGCAGGAGCAGTCGGGGGGCCTCGGGGTCGGTTCCCCAGGTGTCGCGCAGCAGTTGGTGGGTGTCCTGGGCGGAGGCGACGGTGTTGCAGACGATGAGGGCGCTGCCGCTGTGGGTGTCGCGCAGCGGTGCGAGGGCGTCGAGGAGGGCGTGGGATCGGCTGTCGGTGGTGGGGTCGGCGTGGGGTGTGGTGATGGTGAGCGGGTGGGCGCGGCTGGAGGTGATGTCGGGGCGGGAGACGGTGGTGGTGCCGGTGGCGTCGGTGTAGGTCCAGCCGGGGTAGGCGGGCTGGATCTCCTCGGGGGTGGCCGTGGGGTTCTGGCCGGTGCGGTAGGCGTTGACGAGGCTGGCGGCGGTGCGGCCGGTGAGGGTGGCGGAGAGCAGGACGACGGGGGTGCCGAGCGCGCCGAGGACGACGACGTGGCGGGACAGGCCGAGCCAGCGCATCGCGTTGTACTTCACCGGCAGGGTGGCGATGGCGGCCTGGTCCCAGGTGCCGGCGCAGGCGTGGGTGAGCAGGCCGCGGTATCGGCCGCGCAGCCATTCGCCGACGGCGGCGTGGTCGCAGTGCGCGCTCTCGCCGTCGGGGTTGTAGTCGTTGTGGTACCAGGCGGCGGAGTGCAGGAGGGCGGTGGGGTGGCGGCGGCCGGTGAGGTCGGCGAGGTGGCGGCAGTGTT
This sequence comes from Kitasatospora sp. NRRL B-11411, assembly GCF_000721345.1. Lineage (NCBI taxonomy): Bacteria > Bacillati > Actinomycetota > Actinomycetes > Kitasatosporales > Streptomycetaceae > Kitasatospora > Kitasatospora sp. NRRL B-11411. The sequence goes on from NZ_JOGH01000082.1 coordinate 1,500, forward strand.
CGCGCAGGCGTTTCCACATGGCGTCGGTGGTGGCCATGGTGGGCAGCAGGATGCAGGGGCCGGCGGCGCCGCTGGCGGCGGCGAGGGCCGCGCTGGCGAGGAGGGCGGATTCGGTCTTGCCGTCGCCGGTGGGGGCGGTGACGAGCAGGAGGCCGGGCCCGCCGGCTTGGATGAGGGCGGGGAGGCGGCGTTCGAGGTCTTCCTGGAGCGGGTGGAGCGGGTGGCCGGCGAGGTGGGGGAACAGGCCGGCGAAGGTGGTGGTCCTGGGGCGGGGGGCGGTGGTGAGTTGGGCGCGCCGCAGGGTGCGGGGGGCGGCGCGGCGGGCGGCGTCGAGGTGGGCGGCCCAGTTGCCGGGGTTCTTCTTCCACTGGCGTTGGCGGGCGCGGATCCAGCCGAACTGGGAGACGAGCCAGTCGGCGAGCATGACGGTGCCGGTGATGAGGACGGCCGCGGGGGCGGGGGCGATTCGGGCGGGCATGACCGGGTCGCCGAGGTGGTCGGCGACCAGGTGCAGCAGGGCTTCGCGCTGGGTGTCCCACATCTCGTGCCCGAGGCCGGGTGCGGCGTCCAGGGGGCAGGTGAGCTGGTTGCCGTGGTGGGACAGGGCGGGGTGCCACAGGCCGTGGTGGCCGCCGAGGATCTGGGCGAGTTGGTGGGCGACCAGGCGCAGTGGGCGGTCGTCGAGGGGCAGGTGGCGGGTGCGGTGGAGGAGTTCGGGTAGGGCGAGGTGGACGCCGCGGTCGTGGCGCAGGCGCTCGCCGGGCGGGGCGGCCGGGTAGCCGGGTGTGCCGGTGAGCTGGTCGGCGTCGCCGAGGCCGTGCAGGAAGGCGGGGCTGATCTTGGCGAGGTCGTGGAGGGCGGCGAGGAAGACGACGAGGGTGCGGGCCTGGTGTTCGGTCAGGCCCCAGCCGTCGGCGACGATGCGGCGCTGGGCGGGGGTGAGGTAGGTGTTCCACAGGCGTTCGGCCATGGCGCCGGCGTCCAGGGCGTGGCAGCCGGTGGGGTAGGACTCCTTGAGACCGCGGTCCTTGGCGGGCAGGCGCGGGTCGAGCGGGGGGAGCACGGCGGGTTTCTCCGGGGCGGGGCGGGGTGGTCAGGTGCGGTGGGGGGCGATGGAGAGCAGGCCCAGGCCGTAGGCGCGGCCCTGGCCGATGCCCTCGCGCAGCGCGTCGCGCAGGGCGTCGGGGTCGGTGACGGTGGCGGTGCCTTCGAAGCGTGTGACGCGCAGGGCGATCCGCCGGCTGCCTTCCCGGCGGGCGGTGGCGGCGGGCTGTTCGAGGTCGAGGATCACGTGGGGCTGGAGGCCGGCGCGCTCGGCTTTGCGCTGCCACCAGTCGACGGCGTCCTGGCCCTGCAGGGGGACGCGCTTGCCGCGCGGGGGCTTTTGTCCGGGCTCCAGCCGGGGTAGGACGGCGCGCACGGGGTTGGCGTCGATGCGGAACTGGAGGGCCTTGCCGGCCTGCGCCCAGTCCAGGAGCGGGGTGAGTTCGCGGTACTCGATGTCGGCGGTGGTGTAGTCGTGGGGCAGGGCGTTGCGGTTGATGGGGATGGCCGACTGGATGAGTACGGTGGCGGAGCGATCGGTGCGCTCCAGGCGGAACAGGATGCGGGCGGCGGCGCGCGGCTCGGGGCCGAGCTGGTCGGGGAAGAGGGCCTGGATGCGCCGGTGGAGCGAGCCGCGGTCCTTCAGGTCGTCGCGGACTTCCTGCGAGAAGGGGTTGAGGGGCAGGCGCGCGAGGTGGAGGCGCTCGGTGAGGACGGTCATCGGGTGCTCTCCAGGTAGTCGGTGAGGGCGGTCAGGTAGGCGGTGCCGAGGCCGGCGTCCGGGGCGGGGATGCGGCGGGTGCGGTACCACACGTCGCGGTCGGTGAAGCGCCGCAGGGCAAGGGGCCGGTCGCGCAGCTGGCGGTCGGGCCGCGCTCCGGGTTCGGGGGCGGTGTCGTAGACGAACTCGACGGGCTGGCGCTCGTCCCAGGGCGCGGGCGCCGGGCGGTGGAGCGGGAGGTGGTCGAGGGCGGCGACGGGGTCGGGGTGGGTGGCGAGGAAGACCGGGACGTCGGGCGGGCAGGAGCGCCGGCCGAGGTAGGGCGCGTACACGGGGTTGGCCAGGGCGCGGGCGGCACGGTCGATGGTGTCGGCGGGGCCGGTGACGGCCAGGGTGAACGCTGCTCCGGTGCGGTAGGCGCGCTCGGTGACGATCGTGCTGGTGCCTTCCTTGCGCAGGCTTCCGTCGGCGCTGGGGACGGCCAGGTGCGGGGGCAGGCCGCCGCCGATGGTGTGGAAGTCGACCTCCCGCTGGCCGAGGCGGTCGATGCGGATGGTGAAGCCCAGGTGCTGCAGGTCGGGGTTGGGGTGGTCGCTGGAGCGGCCCAACGCGGAGGCGAACAGGCCGATCAGGCCGCTGCGGGTGGGGTGTTTCTCGGTGGGGTGGATGTTGTGCTCGGCCTGCAGCCCCCAGGACTGCATCGGGGCGGAGAGATGGGCGAGGATGCCGGTCAACCGGTGCCTCCAAGGACGACGGGCGGGGTGCCCGGGCCGGCTGGCGCGGGCACCCCGGGGGGACGGTGGGACTACTTGGCGGGGCCGCGGAGGCCGGCGACGGAACGGGTGATGCTGTCGACGAGGTCGTCTATGCCCTCCAGCCGCTCGCCCAGGGCCGGGACGGTGTCCTCGACGAGGCCGGCGTGGGCGTGGAACGCGCGCCCCTTGGTGCCGAGGAAGCGGTCGCTGGCCGCGGCGTGCTTGCTGAGCGCGGCCAGCGAACCGGGCAGGAAGCCGCCCTCCGCGGCGGCCTGGACCGGGGTCTCGTACGCGCCGACGAGGTTGACGGGGCGGTCGGTGCGCACCACGGTGTAGACGAGGTGCGGGAGGGTGAAGGCCGCGGTGTTGTTGCCCTTGGCGGGCAGCACGGTCGTGATGAACGAGCGGATGAACGCCTCCAGCACCTCCCGGGCGGTGGCCTCGTCGCCGTCGACGTTGCGCAGCAACTCGTGCCAGTTCAGCGAGGCGTAGCGGTAGTACACGCCGGTGGTGTACCGCTGGTCGCCGATGTGCCCGGCGCCGCTCTCGGTCCCACCGGTCAGCACGTCGTCCACGGCCGAGAAGAAGTCCACCTGGACGGAGAGTTGATGGGTAGTCAGCCCGTGGGCGACCTGCACGGCACCGTTGACGGTGGAGGCGGCCTCGTTGGCGAGCATCCGGCCGTAGGCGGCGACCGCGGCGTTGCGCGAACGCAGGATCGCCAGCACCGGGTCCTTCAACTCCTTCGGCGCGTGCTTGACCATCACTTTGCCGGCCGCGGACTCCGCCTCCTCCTCGCCGTCCTCGGCCTGCGCGGCGGCGTCATCGTCGCTGTCACCGGTCTTCTTGGCGGGCTTCTTCTTGGCCTTGGCGAGTTCGGCGTCCGCCTTGGCGAGGGCCGCGGTCAGCTGCTCGCGCTCGGCGTCGGCGAGGTCGGCGAAGTCGGTGAGGGCGGCCTCGGGCAGGAACAGCAAGGCGTTGGTGCCGCCGGTGTCGGCCACGCCCAGGCCCTTGACGCGGGCGCAGTAGATGAGCATCTGGGCGGCGGCCAGGGCCTGCCGGTAGTCCCAGCCGCGCTCGGCGAGGACCGCCGCGACCTGCTGGGGCACCTGGCGGGTGCGCAGCGCACGGATCCCGAGGGCCTCCTCCAGGTCGGTACGGGTGTGGCGGCGGGTGAGCTGCGAGGACAGGCGCCCGCGGACCTTCGCGCCGTAGGTCGCGGTCTTCGGCGCGCCCTGGCGGTCCCGGTTCAGGTTGGAGTACGGGAACGACTGGATGAGGTGGACGTCGACGTGCACGGTCCGGGCGGGCTCGAACACGGTGCCCTCGGTGTTCTCGGCGGTGGTCATGCGGCGTTCTCCTTCGAAGCGGTGGCGGGGTGGAAGGCGTGGATCCACTCCAGGCGGATCGCATCGGCGTGGCGGGGCCAGCGGGTCAGGTCGCGCAGCAGCACCGACCAGGTGACGGGGACCTTCTGCGAGCGCAGCTGGCTGATCGCGCCGGGAAGGGCGAGGACGAGGTCGTCGAGTTCGAGGCCGGCCAGGGACAGCAGGGCGTCACGGGCGTTGCCCGCGCGCGTGCCCCGGTTGACGGCCTCGCGATAGGTCCAACCGAGGTTGTGGCGCAGGAAGCCCGGGCGCGGCGGCCGGTGCCGGCGCTCTCCGGCGGTCCTGGGGTTCGGGGCGTCGTGGAAGGCGTAGAGGCAGGCGATCAGGATGAACAGCCGGGCCTGCTGCGGATCGACGATGCGCTTCCTGACGTCGGAGGAGGGCGCGGCGTCCAGCAGGGCCTCCACCACGTGGAACGGAGCGCCCTCGGTCAGGTCGCACGCCAGGCCGTCGGCGAGCCGGGCCCGCCCGCCGGGGGTCGAGCAGACCTTGGCGACCAGGCGCAGGAACCCGTCGAAGACCTCCAAGGGATTGGGCCGGTTGCTGGCGGGCGGCGTCGCGGGCGCTGAGGACGGCGCGCTGTCGGCACTCACGGGATCGGCCTTTCTACGACCGGACGAGGGAGGGGAGATGACGGAGCGGCGGTGGACGGCGATCGGGTCCATGCCCTCGGCCGTGGCCGCCTGCGGCGCGGTCACCGCGTCGTAGACCTGCAGGGCGATCCGACGGAAGCCGGGCGAAGCCGGCTTGCCGTCCTCACCGTCCCTGCCTGCGACCGCGGCCCAGAACGGCGCCTCCGCCCGGTCCCAGAACGCGGCGTCCGCAGCGTCCGCCCAGGCGTTCTGCTTCGGGTTGCTGCCCATGTCCCGCCACGCGGCCCGCAGCGCCGCGCCGAGTGCCTTGGCCGCATCCTCGGCGGCCTTGCGGGTACGGCTGACCAGCGCGGATCGCTGCGGATCCCGCGACGGCAGATAGGGGGCGATCGACACCGGAGTCGTCTCGGCCCACCAGTGCTCCATGCCGCCGGCCTGCGCGGCCTGCTGACAGCCCAGCACCCGCACCCGCACCCCGGACAAGACGTCCAGCACCTTCGGCGGCAGGCCCGCGAACGCGCTCAACCACACCGGGGGCACGCTCGACACCTTGCCGCTCGCCGACACGTCCGTGGCGTGCGCGAGCGCGTCGAAGTCGCGCAGCAGAGAGCGGCCTGCGTTCGCCAGCCTCGCCTTGCCCGCCGACGTCGTCATCGTGAACGGATCGGCAGCCACCGGCAGATCAGTACGTGTCCCCCACGCGATCCAGCACGAGGTCGTCTCCGCGCCATCCGCGCCGGGCGCCAACTGCACGGCATGCGCAGCCCGACCGGTCAGCAGCGACACCGGCCCGCACGCCGCCACCGGAGCCAGCGGATCCGGCAACTCCTCGCGCTCCCAGGGAGCCATGTCCTCGCCCGGCAGCTGCGGCCACCGCGAGGGCGGCGGACACCCCAGCACCAGCGACGTGAACAGGTCCTCCCCCAGAGGGAAGTAGGACACCGTCCGGCGGTTGGGGCCCGCCTTCGAAGACTTCGTGCTCTCACCGCCGTGGCTGCGCAGCGCGGCCATCCCGCACGGGCCGTAGTCCCGCCACGCCAGCAGCCACCCGAAAGCGTCCGCCGAGGCCACCGGCACCTCCTGCGGCACGCGGCTGCGCCACGGCTGGGTGTTGCCGGACGGGCGGGTCATCGCCAGCCGCCCCGGCGGTGAAGCCTTGGTGCACTCGGCCGCCAGCCGCGGATCCTGCAGCAGAGGCAGAGGAGTGCCATAGAGGTCGAACCGGCCGGGGAACCGGCCGACATAGCCGGTGACCGCGTCCGCGTCGAACCTGCCGGCCAACAGCGCGCTCTCCTGCACGCGCTCCCACTCGTGCTCGTCAGGCGTGTCCAGCCCGGTCACCCGCACCACCAAGGCGGTCAGGAACCGGCGCAGCGCCGCTTCGACCGCCACGTGCGGCACCTGCAGATCGGCGATCAGGTGCGCCCCCACAAGAGCCTGGAGCACCGTGACCCGGACGACCTCCCCCGGGGCGGCCCCCGCCAGGAGATCGGAGACCTCTTCGCGATCGGCATCCTCACGCACGAGCACTGCGATGCACGGCGAGGACATCACGCTGAAACTTGGCGGTGGACGCAAGACGCCGAACCTTTCTCCAAAGAATTGACGGAACATCGGAAGCCGGAACAGGCCCGATGCCGCCGGTCTTCGCTCCGTCGGACGGAGCGGAAGGAACATAAACGCGAAGACGATCACTGACAAAACGTCAGAGAATCCCCAGATCGAGCGCGGAGAAGGATTTGTCGGACGGCCCGTGTAACGTGCGAGCGCCCGCCAGGCTGCGGTGCGCCGGACGCCCACGCCGCCCCCACTGCGGCGACATAGAGTGAAGACCTCCTGGTCACGACCTCGTGCATGCTGCGCCGTGAAGCCGACGGCGCTCGCAAGCAGACGAACCATCCTTGCCGGAAATGATCACTTTCCGTCCGACCGTCCGGGCCGCGGCAGCCGATGGCAGCAGCGGACGGCGAATGTCGGAGGGGGCTGGTAGGGGCGGCAATTCCCTTCCCCTCTGGCAATTTCTGACTTTCCGTCACATTCCTCGGAAGGGCATCCCTGTACACCGTGTGAGTGGTGTGAATCACAGTGGAAGCGGCCCCTGGGTGGCCCGGTGAATGGGCCGGGAGGGAACTCGCGAAACGGCCTTCATCCCGAGGCGGGAGGGTCGGCGCGGGATGGCCTGCCCGCTGTGAGCAGCGACGGGTGAGAGGAGCGACTGCACCCCCGCGCCTGGTCTTGGGGAGCCGGCCTGCTCGCTTTGTAGCGTCTTCGCATGCCACGCTCCGCGCCGACAGGCGCCTACCGCGAACTCATGGACCTGACGGCCGCCGACGGGAACCCCGTCAGCCACGCCCAGCTCGAACGCTGGCACCTGAGGGGCCTTCTGCCCGATACCGACAGGGACTTCCTGGGAGGGTGTCACGGCACCCGCACCTCCTACCCGCAGGAGGTGAAAGACCTCGCCCGCGCGCTGGCGCGCCGGCACCGACCCGGCCGTCTGCTGGACGACACGGTCCTACTCGCCTTCTTCTGCGACAGCGCTCGGATCCCGGAACTCCCACTGAAGTTGGCGCTCGTCAGGACGTACTTCCCCGATCGGGAACGCCACCGCGGCGAGGTGGCCAGAATCATGAATGCCGTCCCTGACGACCCAGGCTCCGAACGGGACATCTACTACGACTGGGCGGAGGCCCGAGCCGTCCTCGAAGCCGAGGAGGGCGGGATGGTCATCAAGAAGATGCGTGCGAACCTGCGGCGACGGCCCGACCTCGCCCGTGCCTCGCGGGAAGAAGTCGACGGCCGCCTGCTCGGCGTGCTGACCCATCTCAACTCGCCCCGCCTGCCCGAGGAGGACCTCGACCTCATGCGCGACCTGGAGGCCGCGATCGACTTCGACTCCGAGGATTTCAGCCTCGCCCGCCTCGCCGTCTGGGAGTACGCGGCGACAGCCCACGCGGGCCAGATGGGCCGCTTCGGGGAAACCAACGCCGAAGAACGCTTCGACACGCTCCGGTACACCCCGCTGGACGAACTCCACCGCCTTCGGGACGAAGTGGTCACCGGCATGCAGGAGACCTGGCGGCGCGCCACCGGCGGACACCAAGGTGCCCTGGCCATCGACACCGTGCCGATGGCCAGGAGCGCCGCCCGCGCGCTCGCCGAATGGACCACAGCCCGAAAGGCCCACCCGGAAGGCTCCTCGTACGCCGACGTCCACTTCAACGACAGCCTCCTCGACCTGGCCCGCGCCACCGCCATCGCGTGGCTGCTGAACCGCGCCGACCGCGGACGGGCCGCGACGCCACCGGCGGACAGAGCAGGCGAAGGGCGCTCGGCGTTCATCGCCCGTACCACCGGGGCCACCGGTCGCCGCCGCCGCACCCGCTGACCCTGCCAGAGCGCCGATGGGCTCTGTGGAACTCCCGTGACCCGCAGGAGAGGGAGGGCCGTTGGGCGCTCCGAGGCAGTCCTACCGCGAGGTGGGGGCATCGCCTCGGGAGCAACGCTCCCGTGCGGTAAAGGCCCTTTGGGAAGTGGTGTCCTCACAGGGGCAGCCGGACGACAGTGGCCGACATCGAACCGTGTGGACGCCCGCTGGCCGGGCGCCCGTGTTTCGCGGAGGTCCTGTCCTTCAATCCCTGCCCGATGCGGCAGGCTTGGGCCATGAACTACGCGGTCACTGTAGACACCAGCAGGCCGGAAGGCACCCCCGAGCTCGACGAACTGCAGCGCGCGGGAGTCGTCCATCTCCTGAGCGGCGCGTTCGATGCGATCGACGCAATCGAGGGGGAGGACGGCGAAGTCGTCGAGATCACCAACCACTTCATCGGCGTCCACCCCCAGGGTGCCCTGCTGAAGGTCTTCGTCGACGCACCTTCCCTGGAAGACGCCGAAGACGCCATCGAAGCGCTGGTCGGTGACATCCTGGAGAACCTGGAGCCGCTAGCAGGCTGGTCGATCGATCGATGCGAGGTCCAACTGCACCTCGACTCGGCGAAGGAGAGTCTGGAAGCGGCCGACGGCCCCCACGCCCCGTCCGCGGACCCCGTCACCCGTGCCGCGACCCACCGCGCCACCCGGCCGACTGCAGCACCGGAACCCGCAGCGGACGGCCCGAGCCCGGATGAGATGCGGACAACCCTGCAGGCCCTCGCCCCGAAGCTCGCCGGCACCAGCCCTTCGACCTTCGGCCACCTCACCCCACAGGACCTGGACGGGGAAGAGGCCAGCGAGGAGTTCAACGTCGCGCGCCCGGTCGCCGACCTGGCAGCCGGGGCCGTCTTCTACTCCATCGACATCCTGCTGGACGAGATCTTCGAGGACATCGCCACACTCAATGGCAGCCCCAACGTCGCCCAGTGCGACGGTCCGCTGCTCCAACTCGAATCACTCCCCGAGAAGTTCGCGCACCTGTACACACCGCTGTTCGCACAGCAACTGCTGGTCACCGCCGTCGATCTGACCGCCCGCCTGTCCCGGCCAGGGTTCACGCAGCTGAGCTGTGTGGCGGAGGAACTGCTGCTGCGGATGCTGCTGGAGACCACCGAGGTCACCCTCGACCTCTACGGCCTGCTGGACGACGACGTCCAAGAAGCGCTGGCCGCCTTCCGGGAGAACGTGTACGAGGACCTCGACCACGAAACGCTCTACGACCCGGCCCTGGACGGCCTCGACGAGAGCCCTGTCGGTGAAGCCCTCGGCATGGCCCCGATGGGAGTGGCCGACTGGTTCGAACCCTTCAGCGCCGGGCGCCCCGTCCACCCGTACGCCGTCGCACCCGCAGTGGACAACGTGCAGGAGGGCCCGGACAGCCTGTGAAACGCATGACCGTCTGTTCGCAGGCCCTCGCCGCTCTACACGTCGAAGGACCAGACAAGCCCTGAGTGGACGGTCACGGGGCGCTGTAGCAGGCGCGAGCTGCGCAGGGCTGCAACGGCGGATGCCGGGTTCCCCCGATGCGGTGGAATCCGGCACCCGCCGCCACCACCGGTGTCAGGCAGCGATGGCGAGTTGGCGGATCTGCTCGACCTCGACCTTGGGGCCAGGCAGGCCACGGGTGGCATTGATGTAGGTCATCAGCTGGTCGCCGGCACGCTGGATCGAGCGCAGGTCGGGGTGGAGGTAGCGCTGGGTCGTGGTGAGCTGGCCGTGCCCGGCGATGCGCATCAGGATATGCGGCGGGACGCCGGCGTCGGCGAACCACGTCAGCGCGGTGTGGCGTAGGTCGTGGCGGCGCAGGTACTCGTAGCCGAGAGCTGTGACGACGTCGTCCCAGTGGGTGGCGTCGCGCAGGATCGCGGTGGTGACCCGGCCCCCGCGGGGGCCGGTGAACAGGCGGGCGTCCGGACGGCCGCCGACCCGGGCGATTCGCCAGGCGATGTTGGGCCGAAGCTCCGGGATGATCGGGACGAAGCGGCTGCGCTTGCCCTTGGTGCCCTTGTCGATGAGGCCGCCGGGGGCGGTTGTGGTCTGCCGGCAGCACCGCCACAGCCACTTGTCGGTGTCGATGTCGCCCGCGCGGACGCCGGAGACCTCGCCGATGCGGGCACCGGTGCCGCCGGCGAAGCGCACGATGTCGCCCCAGCCCTCGTACTCGTTGTGGGATGCGGCCACCAGGGCACAGGCGAGGCGGTCGAGGGTGTCCCAGTCGCGCAGCGCCAGGCCGCGGGGGTTGCTCTCCTCGTCCTCCGCGGTCTTGAACAGCTTCTGCCAGCCGTACAGGCGGGCGGGGTTGATCTCGATGAGGCCGTCGCGGATGGCCTGCTCCATCACCCGGACCAGCACGGCGATGGTGGACTTGAGGGTGGAGATTCCGGCGCCGTCGGCGATCCAGGCGTTGAGGGCGCGGTCGGTGATGCCGGCCGTGATGCCGATGACCTGGAGGTGGCCGAGGGCGGGTACGACCCGCAGGTGCCAACCGGCCTTATACGGGGCGTGGGTGTTGAGCTCGAGACCGCGCATCGCCAGGTCCATGACGGAGTCCCCGTACTCGCCGAGCGTGATGACCGCGCGGTCCACTGCGACGCCGCGCTCGGCCGCCTTGACGACACGGTTGAGCCAGTCCTTCGCCTCCTCTTCGGTGGCGAACATGGTGGAGCGGGAGGGGCGGGTGTTCGTGGCGGGGTCGGTCCAGCGCACCCGGGCCCGGTAGGGGTTCGGGTTGCCGGCCCGGTACTCGATGTCGGTGCGGAGCTTGACGCCGACCGGAGCGTCTATCCGTTCGCTCGCCGTCATCAGGCGGCCACCTCCGGCACCACGAGGCTGCGGGCCAGGTAGTCGACGAGGTCCTGGTCTCGGTACCAGATCTGGCCGCCGACCTTGACGTAGGCCGGACCCGTGTTCTCCCGGCGCCAGCGGCGCAGGGTTCGGGGGCTGACCTTGATGACCGCGGCGGCCTCGTCGGTGGTGCGCAGGAGTCCGGGAGCGTCAGGGCGCGAGCAGGCGCAGTCCTGGGCGGGGGAAGAAGGGGTAGGCGGAGTCGCATTGTGTGCGGCCCGGGGCCGGGCATGCGGCATGATGGGGCGAGCCCTCTCTGGTTGATGGCCAAGGGGTGGCTGGGTCTCCGGGGCGGGCGGAAGCTGGCAGGCGAAAGCCGTCTCGGAGACCTGCTTATGTGGCGATGGTGGACAAGCCCGGAGAAGGCGGCGGCAGTACAGGCTGCGTGCCGGGCCCGGGCGGTGTGTGGGTGTCAGGCGGAGACCGATTCGTCGGGACCGTCGATGAAGTCGAGAGCGGCAGGCAGGGGAGCCGGCCGGAGGCCGTCGGCGCGCATCTTGTCCCGTACCGCTTTCAGTCGGGTGCAGTCCTCGTGGGCCATGCGGTCGAGTTCGTCTGCCTGGCGGGCCAATGACTCGTAGCGGGCCGATCCGAGAGCCTTGCGTGCCTGGACCCGCCGGGCCTGTGCCTCGCGGGTGGAGATCAGCGCGGTGCGGACGTCGACGTCGTGCTCGCGGAAGGTGGCGAGCACGACGCGGGCCGAGCCAGGGGGCGCCTCGTCCAAGGAATCCTCGCCGGTGATCCAGGCGACTGCCTCCCAGGGCGAGACGGACACAGTGGGAAGGAGCGCGATGTTCTCCGTACTCTCCAGCGGTACCAGCAGCGACGCCAGAGGCAGGTCGAGGGCGTGGGCGAGAACGATCACTTCCTCCACCTTCAACGAGTCGCGCTGACCGTTCTCGATCTTGGTCAGGCCGTTCGCGGCGATCGGCACGCCTCTTTCCCTGCACGCCGACGACAGGTCGGCCGTCGTCAGGCCGAGATCACCTCGCCGCTTCTTGATCGTCCGGGCGATCCGGGCCACCAGCTCGGCTGACCACTCCTGCTTGGAATCTTCCATGGGGGAAGAATACATGCCGCATCTTCTTCGTCTACAGCACATGTGATAGATGTTTCTCCCACAGAGAACATCTAGCAGGAGGAAGCTGCTATGCAAGCAGTTCGCCCCGGCCGACCGGCGAAGTACTCGATGAACGCCCTCGCGGCCCTCTCACCCGCGATCCCGCTCTCGATCGGCAACGACCTGCTCGCGCTCAGCAGGACGGCGGGCTACCGCATGGTCAACGAAGGCACCTACCCCTGCACCGTCTTCAAGGCCGGCGATCAGCACCGCGTGGTCACGGCCGACCTGTTGGGCATCCTCGGCCTACCTGACCTGCACATCCGACAGAGGATGGCCCGCCTGCCGCCAGCCATCCGGCTCTCCGAGGCCAACGACCTGCTCAGCCTCAGCCGAACCACCGGCTACAAGCTGGCCCGGAACGGCCAGTACCCCTGTCACGTGCTGCGACTGGGTACCGAATACCGAGTCCGCAAGCATGAACTCCAGCGACTGCTGCACATCGGCGACGTGTCCAGCGGCAGGGCCGCCGCGTGAAGGGAGCGGCGATGCGAGCGACAGGCGCCGAGATTCTGCGCCGAGCCCTCGTCTACGGGTGTCTCTTCTGCGCCTTCGGGCTCTGGATCGTCTTCGCGGTGACCGCAACGAAGTGGATCGACGAGATCGGCACAACCGAGCCACCCATCCGTCAGGCGCATAACTCGACCGCCCAGGTGCCGTAGCGGGAGGAGCGTTTGCTGCACTGTTCTGGCACAGTATTCGGTCCATTGGATCCGGCCTCGGAGGCGAAGCCAGATTTCGGGCCACCAGCGGAGGTGCGGAAGTATCCTCAACTCGGTCTATGCGCTGGGGGGATGATGGAGCTGTCACGGGTCACGGCACCGATGAGAGCGTGGTGGCGAGACCGGCCGGCCGAGCGGGCAGATCACGCGATCCAGGAATTGGAGGATGCCTGCCGCCTCCTCTCCGTCCCCGGCCCGACCGAGAAGGTGAAGGACGCACTACGGTCCTCGTACAGCAGGACCTTCACCACCAGCCACCGGGCCTGGCTCGGTGTGGTGGTGACAGTGGTTCTGCTCGGCGTGACGACGAAGGCGGGCTGGAGTTGGTCCGGGGACACGGCTGCCATCGCCCGCAACCCGCATCCCCGGCCGTATCAGCCGGTGGTCTTCCTCCTGTGCTACATCCCGATGGTCGTGCTCGGCCGACACACCCACTTCGACCCCCGACCCGATCGAGCCTCGCGCAAGTTCGCCCGTGCGGTTGTCAGTTGTGCAGAAGCCCAGCGCTCGTCGCCAGCAGAACAGGATCGGTATATGCGGCAGCTCAACCGCCGCTTGGGTGCCGTGGACCAGCTTCTGCAGTCCGTTCGCAGCCGGTGGAACACGATGAACTACCTCCACAAGAAGGTCTGGCCAGCCCGCGCACGCCTGCTGGAGCTGCAGGGCCGACTCGACAGCGACGCCGACCAAGCACTGCGGGAGTTGGCCGAGACGTTGATCACGGTAGCCCGGCAGTACGTCGACCGGAACTTCACGAACCTTCTGGATCTTCCGAGTACCGAGACCCAGGCAACCGATGGCGGCTCGCTTAGGAACTACGACTGGCTCCGCCGTCTCGGCACTGTCGCGTTCGCCTGCTTGTGGATCTGGTGGGCCAGCGGCCTTCCGCTCGAAGGCTGGTCGCAGGCCATGACTGTTGCGGTCGGCCCCTTCCTTGCCTTCACCCTCTTCTACGGCATCCAGCTCGGGTTCAGGTTCCTCGATCGCCTTCCCGGTATCGGCGGGCAGCAGGAGCCCACGCCCTCGGATGCGGTTGCGGGTGCGAGCGAAACGTTCGGTGCAACCGTCGAGAGCAGTGTTAGGACTCCTGCCTCAACACCTGCGGAGAGCCACCAGCCCGCGCAGTAGACGCAGCCTTTCAGTGTGGCGCCGCGTTCTGGACCGTGAAGCCAGGAACGAGGTCGTTGCCCGAACGTTGTAGGGCAGATAACAGCCTTCCGTTCTGTCTGGAGACGCCCGCACTTCTGGCATCAGGACCAGTACGTTCAGCCAGTAGGCCGAAGTCGGATCAAGCCGCGCCGACGGAGTTGATCGCTCGGCGGATTTCCTCGCGGATCAGGGACAGTGCGTCTTCGGCGTCGGTGAGTCCGTAGGGCGGGGAGCTACGGAACTGGACATCGCTGAAGCGCGCTACGCGGACCAGGGCCTGGCCGCAGTCGGCCAGCCACTGCCCGATCTCGCACTCCGAGCCCCGCTGCTCGTGGAGGGCGACCACGCCGCCCTGGGCCTGGTCGATGCGGTCGCCGAGGAGGAAAGCGGTGACCTGTTCGGGGCGGTGGAGGCGGGCGAGCTGCGTCTGCAGGAAGGCGACGGTTCTGTCGGGCAGGGGCCACAGCCCGGCGGCGAAGGCGGCCCGGGCCTTGTCAGCCAGTGGGCGGAGCGTCTCGGTGAGGCTGGGGTCGGGTGCCTGCCAGAGGGCGTCGTCGTCGCGCTCGGGCGACTGGCTGATGAAGGCGAGGACCGCTTCCTTGAGGAGACCGGTGGCGAGAGCGGGATCGTCCAGGGTGAACTCCCGGTCGCAGGGCAGGCAGGTGAAGCCGCCGGGCGCGCCCCAGTCTCCGGCGATGAGGAAGTCTGCGGTACTGCCGCAGTGCGGGCACTGGAGCGACGTGGTCTCGAAGGCCGGCGGCGGCTCTGGGGGTGTCCCGAGGGTGCTGTCTGCGTTGTCCCAGATACGGGCGTACTCGGCGTGGGCGGGTGATCGGCGGCGGATGCGCACCGCTCCGTAGACCGTGACCATCCAGCGCACCACGTCTCCGCCCCCCTCGCCCGTGCTGACCTGCGCCCGCAGCCTCGCCGCCAGGTTCGTCGGCCATGCTAGTGCCCGTGAGCGCTCGATCGGTCTCCGTCGGCTTTTCCAAGCCCCGCAGTGGCGCACGGTATTGGCGGCGCCCGCCTGGTGAGGCGGTTCGCGGCGACCCACCGACTCGGGAACGGATCCCCCGCCGCGGCAGGGCGCACTTTCGGATCTGGCCGACCGAGCGGCGGTTGAGCTGGCACGCTGGGGTGGTGACGATTCTTGAGGAGCGGTCGCGCCGCTGGCAGGGCCGGGGCGGCCCCGAACTGTGGGATGCGGCCTGGGACCGAGTGCGCGAACTGCTCGGGCCGATTCTGACGGACTCCTGGTTCAGTCTGGAGCACGACCCGGAGACGGGGATCAACGCGGACGGCGCGGCGGGGCTGGCCACTGCGCTGTACCTGTACGCGGCCAGGTCGGGGGTGCACCCGCGGGAGGTGTCCTGCAGCCAGGTGCGCGAGTTGTTCCCCGACGGGGAGATGGCGCAGCTGGTGGCGAGGTGGGAGTCGCTGCTGCAGGGGCTGGGGCACGACGTGCACCACCCTCTGGATCCGGTGGCGGCCCGCTGGCTGATCTTGCGCACCGACAACAGCGCGCCGGACATCCCGGGGCATCCCTGGGTCGCGGACGAGTACGACATGGACGTGCTGCATCGCCAGGGCCCGGGCGTTATCGAGGGGCTGTCCATGATCCTCAGTCCCTTCATGTGCGAAACCGCACGAAAGAAGGGTGTGTCCTGGTGGGAGGACAGCACCCCGGCGTCGGCCGCCGAGGGGTGATGGATGGTTACCCCCTTCGCCCCGTTCCGGCGACGCAACACTTGCTCCCCGTTCAGCAGCAAACTCGCACCTTCTCCTGCCAGCAGGGATCTGCAAGGGGCGCACGCTCTCAGCCGCTCAGGTCGAGGTCGATGCTGACGGCGCAATGGTCGGACAGGCCGTCGTCGACGGGCAGGCGGTGGACCTGGTAGTTGGAGACTGCCGGGGCGAGGGCGGGGCTGGTCAGGATCAGGTCCTGGCGGCGCGGCACGTCGCCGGCGCCGAAGGCGGCGGTCGGCACGTGGGCCTGGCCGGCGGTGACGGCGGCGTCGACGAAGCCGGCGCGCTGCAGCAGGGCGGTCGCGCCGCGGTCGCCGACCTCGGCTTCGCCGGGCGGCAGCAGGTGCCCGTTGAGCAGGTGTGGGGCCATCGGGGACCAGTCGGGTTCGGGGTAGTCAGAGCCGATGGCGTTCAGGTCGCCGACGATCAGCGTGTGGCGGTTGGGCGCGGCGAGAACTTCGAGCGGGCCGACTTCCCGGGAGCGGTTGCGGGGGTCGAACGGGTCGAGGTGCAGGTTGCGGACCTCAAGGGTGATGCCGGGGCGGCCGGGTACGGCGAGGTTCGCCCAGCCCAACGTGTGGTGGTATCGGGCTCGGTCGTAGTCCTGGGCGATCACCTTGATGCGGCCGCTCAGCATGATCACGGAGTGGAAGCGGTGGCCACCGGTGGTCTTGTTGGCCTTAGCGAGGTAGCCGGTGGCCATGTCGATGGCAGTGACGGCCCGGTGCAGGCGCCGGCCGCCGAGCAGGTCCCAGAAGTTGCACTCCTGCAGGGCCAGGATGTCGGGCCGCAGGGCTCGGAGGAAGTCCATCTGCCCCTGCCAGCGCTCCGGCGCGCCGAGGCCGTCGTCGGCGTGGCCGCCGAACAGGGTGTTGAACGTGACGACGCGCAGCGGCCGGGGCTCGGTCATCGACTGCTCGCCGCCGCGGTGTGCTCCAGAACGAAGGCGAGCGAGGCGGCCTTGTCGTGGCCCCAGCGCCACGGCCCGGTGGCCAGCGCCATGTCGTCGTAGACGCCGTACGCCGTCGGGGAGCAGTCCTCGCGCAGGTCGAGCCAGCACGCGGCCACCGGGTCGCTCACGTCGTCGAGGCGGTGCCCGGCGCGCTCGACCAGGCCGTCGATGCGGGCGACCACGGGCTGGGTGCTTCGGGTGTCCGGGTCTGCGGTGGCGAGCGCGCGGACGTCGTCGGCGAGGACCTCCGCGACGGGCGTGTCGCTGTCGGCGGCCAGGAGGTAGTACGCCAGGGCGAGACCTGCGGCACCCTCGGTCCAGCGCTTCGGGAGGTAGTCGCCCTCTTCGCCGCCCAGTTGGGCATACGGGGTGAGTTCGGTCAGGGCCCTCTCCCAGGCGTCCGCCCAGCCGTCGGGCCCGCTGGTGCCACGCCAGCGGGCAGTCCGCTCAAGCAGCAGGGTCTGGTCGGCCATCGGGCACTCCGTTTCGGCGGGCTGCTCCACGCGCAGCCACGGCGGGCGTGATCGGGGTGATCTGCGGCCGGGGCTGGGTGAACGGCCCCGGCCGCAAGCGGACTTGAGTTCGTGTTGCTGAATCTATCGGGCACGGTGCTGCAGGGGCGGGCGATCGGACGGTTTCCCACCGCCCCAGGTCAGGGCGGAGGACGGCTTGACCTGGGGCGGTGTGCAGTTCACCAGCCGTTGAGGGCCTTGGTGATGAGGGCGCGGGCCTCGTCGCCGTAGACGGCGGACTGCGCGAGGAGGTTGAAGGCGCGGTGGAAGACGGCGACCCGCTGCTCGTCTGTAATCGTCTCCCCGCCGCGGTAGCCCTCGACCTCCACCCGGTTGTCGTCGAAGATCCCGAAGCCGTCGCCGGGGTAGACGGCCAGGCGGGCACGGGCGGGGATGACGCCGAGGGTCAGGCCGGGCAGCTTCAGGGAGTCCAGCAGGTGCTGCAGTTGCGGGCGCATGACGTCGGGGCCGCCGATCCCCGTGAGCAGCGCCTGCTCGCCGAGGAGGGTGTGGAAGGTGCGGGTGCCGTCGAAGTACCGGGCGCGTGCTACTCGTTCGGTCGCCCCGGCGGCCGGGTCGCGGTGGATGCCGTGCAAGTCGACGACCAGGCTCAGGACCTCTTTCGCGTAGTCGTAGGTCTGGAGGTTGCCCCAGACGAGGGCGTCGCTGTAGCCGCGGTAGTGGGTGGTGCGCTCCACGAGTTGGAGGAAGGCGTTCTGGACGGGGGCGGTGCCCTGCTGGAGCAGGCCGCGCCAGTCGGGCGTCGAGGCCGGGCTGCTGGCGGGAAGGTTGTTCATCGGTGTCCTCCTGGATCGGGGTGGCAGCTGCGGCAAGTCCGGCGAACCGTCAGGTGGCGGGCCCGGCGAGGGGGATGGTGGCGACGGAGGTCCAGGAGATCGTCCACGCCGTCCGGCCATCGCCCTGTCGGCGCTGCTGCCAGGTCACGTCGAGGAGATGGACGGCGTCGACGGTCAGGGGCGCGTGGCTCGGGCTGATCCGCCGTAGCTTGCTCTGTACTTCGTCGGAGTCGGCGCTGTCGTAGGCGTAGGCCAGCGTCGCGTGCGGACGTCCCCCTCCGTGGCGCAGGGCGCCTGCGCCGCGGGTTTCGCGGATTGCGGCGCGCACCCGCTCGCGCAGTTCGAGCAGGTGGTCGTCGGGCGAGAGGTCGAGCAACGCGCCGGTCGCGTTGACGATCGGCGAGCCGGCGAGGACCTCGAAGGCGGGCACGTCCGCGAGGTGGCGGTGAAGCGCCTGGGTGAGGGCGTCGCGTTCGGCGGGCGGGATGTTGTCGGAGGTGGTGTCGGCGATCATCTCGACGGTGGAGTGCAGATGGCCTGCCGTGGTGGTGACGGGGTAGGGCTCCAGTACCTCGAAGCACCGGGCCGCCAAGCGGTGGAAGTCGCCGTCCTCGGCGCGGGGCAGGGCGTAGACGTGCAGGACGCTGGCGCCGTCGACCCAGAAGGCGCCTTGATACCGCGGGGTGAAGAGGTGCACGGAAGTTCCTCCGGTTGGGGTGCGGGTGGTCAGTGGCGGGCGAGAGGCAGTTCGTGGAGGCGCTCGAAGCTGTAGCGGGGGCCGTCGGGGTGCTGGCGCTCCCACACGAGCCACAGGCTCTCCACCCGGGCGGTGGTCCGGGTGGGGGGGTGGACGGCGCGGCCGAGGTCGGAGGCGAGACGGTCGGAGCGGGCGGCCAGCTCCGGGGTGTCGGTGTCCTGGACGCCGTAGCCGCAGCTCATGTGGGCCCAGAACCGCTGCTGCGGCGGCGGGAGTTGGAGGCCGGTGGCACTCAGGCCGGTGCGCACGGCGCGGTAGAGGCGGTCGAGGTCGTCGCCGGGCCAGATGTCGACGATCCCTGCGGAGCCGGAGGCGCGGGCCGGGCCGATCTCGATGTTGAACGGGTCGAAGCGGGCCAGTGCCTCGCGGACGGCCTCGGCCGCGTGCTCCAGGTGGGCGGCGGTGACGCGGGTGCCGTGGGCGGTGCGGGCGTTGATCTTCTGGATGGTCATGTGCAGGTCGTCGGTGGCGACCGGGGCGATCACGTCCGGATACTGTGCGGCGACGGCCCTGGCCCGGTCGAAGTAGGCGGTCACCTCCGGCAGGTGCTGGGGCAGCCACAGGACGTGGGGGCGGATCCAGTCTTCGTCGGGGCCGTCGGGGGTGCCCCACCGCCGCTTCGGGTTCATGAACGCTCGCAACGGGTCTCCTTCATGACGTCGGTTCGGATGGCGATGCCGGCCGGTGTCAAGGCGCGGTGGCGGGGCGGGGCTGGTCGGGGATCCGTCCGGTTGCCGGGGTGGTGTCGTACTGCTGGGCCTGGAGCCGGTACATCCGGCCGTAGAGGGTGTCGTCGGCCATGAGCTGGGCGTGGGTGCCCTGTTCGACGAGGCGGCCGTGGTCGAGGACGGCGATGTGGTCGGCCTTGGCGGTGGCGGCGAGGCGGTGGGTGATCAGGATGATGGTGGCGCCGAGGTCGCGCAGGCGGCGGATCTGTTCGAATGCCTCGATCTCGGCGGCCGGGTCGAGCGCGCTGGTGGGTTCGTCGACGACGACCAGCGCGGGGCGGCGGCCGTCCGCGTCGGGGGTGGACAGGCGCAGGTGGGTGCGGGCGAGCGCGATGGTCTGCCACTGGCCGCCGGAGAGGTTCACCCCGCCCTCGAAGCCCTTGGCCAGCAGGGTGCGCCAGGCGTGGGGCAGGCCGTCGAGGACCCGCTGCAGTCCGGCGTAGTCCGCGGAGGCGTCCAGCTGCTCTTGCTGTAGTGGCACTTCGGGGCGGCCGAGGAGCAGGTTGGCCTCCAGGGTGAAGGCCCAGCGCTGGTAGTTCTGGTCGAGGAGGACGGTGGAGCGGAACTGCTGGTGGCGGTCTGCGTCGGCGGTGTCGACGCCGTCCCAGCGGATCCTGCCGTTCTGCGGCTGGTAGACCCCGCACAGCAGGTGGGCTAGCGTCGACTTGCCGGAGCCGTTGGCGCCGACCAGGGCGGTGACCTGGCCGCCGGGGATGGTGAGGGTGACCCGGTCGAGGGCGGGCGCCGGTTTGCCGGGGTAGGTGAAGGTGACGTCCTCGACGGTGATCGCCTTCGGATTCTCGGGCAGCGGGGTCCCGCCGGTGGGGATGGCGCGGCGGTGGCCCTCGGTGCGCAGCCGGTCGAGGTCCCTCACGAAGAGGCTCTCCTCGTAGAGGGAGTTGACCCGGTCCACCAGGCCCGCGATCCCTGCGGCTCCGGTGCGGATCGCCAGGACGGCGGTGAACGCTGAGGCGAGCGGGACGGCGTGGTCGAGGACGAGCCAGCCGAGCAGGGCGAACGCGCCGGCTGTGGCGAGGCCGGCCAGGGCGGCGGTGAGTGTGTCGGTGGTGGCCCGGGCGCGGGCGAGGCGGCTCTGCTCCCGCACCGAGGCGGCGGACATCCGCGCGTAGTGGTGCAGCAGGAACGGGCCGGAGGCGTGGACGCGCTGTTCGGCGGCCGAGTAGGGGTGGATCAGCATGTCCGCGAGGGCGGTGCTGGCTCGGTTGTGCTGGAGCATCGCTCGGGTGGAGGTGTACTGGCGGCGGGCGGTGACGACCGCGCCCCAGCCGCGTGGCGCGGTGATCAGCACCAGCATGGCGAGCAGGAGCGGGTTCAGTACGGACAGCACGCCGGCGACCGAGACCAGCGAGAGCGCGCCGGTCAGCACGGCGGTGGCCTGCCCGATGATGTTCTGCAGCGACATCGCACCCCAGCGGGCGCTGTCCACCTCGGCGAGGAACTCCGGGTCCTCGATCGCCGCCAACTCCGAGCGGCTGACCACCTCCAGGAACTCCAGCGTGGCCAACCGGAACACCGCGGGCTCCAACCGCCCCGCCGCCCAGGTCGACAGCGTCGCCAGCACCGCCGATCCGGCGGCCAGTGCTCCGGCCGCCACCACGGCCGGTGCTGCCGCCCGCATCACCTGCCCGACGTCGCCCGGTGCCAGCAGCGCGGCCAGTGCCCGGTTGACGGCGATCAGCGAGGCCGCTGCCGCGATGCCGCGCAGCACCTCGGAGACGACCAGCACGAGCAGCGCCCGCGGGCTGGCCGCCCAGGCCATCCGCCCGGCCAGCAGCAGGAACCGCGGGACCTGCCGGGCCACCGCGGCGAACGACAGCCTCCCGGCGGCTTGTTCGTGCTTGGCCCAGCCGTGGCTGTAGCGCATCGGCCCGCCGAACAGCAGTAGTTCGCTGTCGGAGACCGCCGGATCGGCGGACGCCGTGGATCCGCTGGTCACATCCAGTCCTTTCGTCGAGGATGCGGGCTGCTCCGCCCGCAGGCCGGTCAGGATTCGAGGTACGCGGCGCCCCGGTCCTCGCGCCAGGCGGTGTGGGCCGCGCGCAGGTTCCGGGCGTTGTAGGGCTCCATCACGCCCGGCACGCACGCCTCCTCCAGGTCCCACCAGCGCCAGCCCAGCAACTCCCGCTCCGGCGTGCGGATCCGCTCCTGCGCTTCGGGGGCGAGGGTGGCGTGGAAGGTGAACACGTGGCAGGGGTAGGCGTGTTCGCTCGCGGCGGCGCCGGGGAACAGCTCCGCGCGGGTGGTCATCCAGTTGTAGACGAGCAGGCGTCCGACCGTGGCCGGGACGCCGAGTTCCTCCGAGACCTCGCGGGCGCAGGTCGCGGCGGGCGGCTCGCCCCACTCGGCCTTCCCGCCGGGCAGGACCCACGTGCGGGCGCGGGCGTGGTGGACGAGGAGGACCTCCCCGTTCCCGCGGGTGATCAGTGCGCCGGCGGCGGCCGAGGACACGGCGCGCCCCACTCGTTGGGCGTCGGACACGGCCTTGCTCCTTACTTCCGGGGCCGCCTTGGAGGGCGGACGGTTGGGCAGTGGCGGGCGGCGCAGGTGGCCGGGCGGGTACTCGGTCACTTCGTGCCGGCCGGTGCGCGGTCGGCGCTCGGCGGCATGGCGGGGGTCGTTCATGTCGCGGGCGGTGGGAACGGCCAGCCGACGGCGTCCGCGCGGGTCAGCTCCCGGTGCACGGTCCCGTCGGGCCTGTAGGTGGTCCGGTACAGGAACACGGCGCCTTCGCCGAGCCGGGCGACGCCTTCCTCGACCACCGGCACCCGGTCGGCGACGGCTCGCACCCGCTGGTCGAGGTCGGCCAGGGCGTCGGGAGGGGCTGCCGGGCGCCGGTGGCGGCCGGTGCCGCTCACTCGACGAGCCGGTAGTAGTCGGGTGAGCCGTCGAAGCCGTAGGTGGCGAACGCCGGGCCGGCGGACAGGTACGCCTCCAGTGCGCTCCTCGACGACGGGAACATCGGCCCGGGCAGCGCGCCGGCCGGTGCCCAGCGGACCGCCAAATGCTTGGCCGGCTCGGCGTTGACCAGCTCACCGGTGAACTCTCCGGTCGCGAACACGAACAGCAGGAACTGGCCGAGCCCGTCCCAGCCCTCCTTCACCTGGACCGTGTGGACCAGGCGCAGGTCGGCGGGCGCGACGACCAGACTGGTTTCCTCGCGCAGCTCCCGCGCCGCCGCGACATCGATCTCCTCCCCGGCCTCGACCTTCCCGCCCGGGATCGTCCACGCCGGGCCCGGCGTCCAACTGCGCTTCCCGTAGTGGACAGTGGCGATCCGGTCGGTCGCCCTGTCGTGGACGATGACGCTCACAGCCAGCCTGTTCGCGGCGCTCATCAGCTGCCCTGCCTTCCTCGACGGGTCGTGTCGGCACCGGCGGCCGGATCGGGTCGGGCGGCGGTGCGCTGCGCGGTCAGCAGGACGGCCGCGAGGGTACCGGCCTCGGTGATCCGGCCGTCGCCGCACATCTGCACCGCCTCCTCCAGAGGGACCCAGCGCAGAGTCATGTCCGCTTCGCTTGCCTCCCGCTGGTGCGCGCCGACGCTCAGCCCCCGGGCGAGGTAGAGGTGTTCAAGGGTCTGCGCGCCGGCGGGCATCCGCCACATCGCCGCCAACAGCTCGACCTCCGCGGCGCGGATGCCCGCTTCCTCCGCCAGTTCCCGCAGGGCCGCGTCCCGCGGATCCTCGCCCGCCTCGCACCCGCCGCCGGGACACAGCAGCAGCCGCCGGCCGCAGGCGTAGACGTACTCCTCCACCAGGGCGATCCGGCCCCGGTCGTCGAGCGCCACGACACGCACCCCGTTCCGGAACTGGGTGTACTCGTACGTCCCCACGCTCCCGTCGGGGCGCCGGACCGAGTCGCGGCGCACCGACAGCCGCGCCCCCGTGAACTCGACGCTCGACGACAGCGTGGCCCAGCCGTCGCCGCCGACTCCTGTGTCCGGCCGTGCTGCGCCGGACCGCCCTGCAGCGCCCTCCTGCGCGGCGCTGCCCCGCCCGTCCCGGACGACGGCGGTGCGCTGCCCGGCGTTCTCCTGCACGCGGCGGAGCGCAGCGGCGTGATGGTCGCAGATCAGCTGCCGGGTGGAGGCGCGCAGCCGCAGCCGGTGCAGGTCCTCAAGGCCGAACCAGTGCAACAGGACGCCCTCGCGCAGGTCCGCCTCGCGCGGGTCGCCCTGCCACTGCGCGGCGAAGATCTGGATCGGCACCGCCAACCCGTTCGCCCCGGTCGTCCACTCGACGGCGAGGGGTTCCACCTCCCCGAGGCGCAACCCCGGCACCTCCTCGGCGAGTTCACGGCGCAGCGTCCCCTCCAGGCTGCCGTCGCCGGGTTCCGCGCCGCCGCCGAGGAGGCTGAACTCGCCCGGGGCCCAGATGTGGTCGAAGTCGTCGCGCAGGTGCAGCAGGTAGCGGCCGGAGCCGTCGTGGATCAGCACCGAGGCGTTCACGGGCTCCGGCTTCCCGTCCAGGCGGGCGGCGCACAGCTTGGCGCGCAGCGACGGTGAGGCGACCTCGTCGACGGGGCGCCACTGGAAGCCGTCGGCGTCCTGGGCCCGCAGCGCGGTCCCGAAGGCTGCGGTGTCGGCGAGGTAGAAGGCGAAGCGAACGTCGTAGCGCCGGTGAACGCCTTCGCCCGTGCCGGGGTTCGGCGCGATCTCCTCCACCTCGATGTCGACGGCCCCGTCGAGCAGCTGCGGGACCAGGCACAGCGCCCCGGGCGGGACGCCGGCCCTCTCGGCCTCGCGCAGCGCGGCGGCCAGCAGACCGCCGCCGGCGTCCTCCTCCCGGCCGACGGAGCAGGGCGCCGACCCGTCGACGCCGGGCCGGATGTGCAGGACCTGAAGGTCGCGGTCGATGACGACCGCGCTGGACGTGACGTGCGCGCTCAGGCTCCTGCCGCCCTCTGGACCTGCTGTGGTGAGCAGCGGTTGCAGCTGGGCGCGCTCGGCGGGGTGGCGCTCCAGGTAGGTGCGGGTGGTGTCGGTGAGGGCGTCGGTGGGCGGCGGCAAGCGTGGCTCCTTCGTCAACAGGCTGAAACGGTCGGCGGGTTGGAATCGGAAGGGTGCTGGACGCCGCGGGCGGGCAGGGTGTCGAGGCCGGTGTCGCGCATGATCAGCTCCACCGTGGCGGCCAGCGTGCTGTCGGCGCCGACGACGGTCTCGATGCCGCCGGGCAGCAGGTCGCGCTCGCGGTACCACTCGCGCAGGTGCCGCTCGGTGACGTTGGCCAGCAGCTGGGGGTCCTGCTTCGTGGCATGACGGCGCAGAGTTTCCTCGAACGGCACGTCGAGGTAGTAGCAGCGGGTGACGCCCGCGTGGTCGCAGGACAGGCGATGGAGCATGTCGCCGTAGCGCTCGGCGGACAGGATGCCCTCGACCACGACGTGGTAGCCGGCATCCAGCGCGTAGCGAGCGGTGGTGTCGATGAGGCCGATGTTCGCGCCGCCGTGCCGGTCGTGCTCGCGCAGCACGACCCGGCGCAGGACATCCTGGCCGACGATCGCCAGGCCCCGCCCGAACGCCTCCCGCAGCCCGGCGGCCACCGACGACTTGCCCGACGCGGAGTTCCCTCGCACGATCACCAGCCGGCTCTGCGGACTCCCCACGGCCGCCGCGGGCACCGTCCGTTCCTGGCCACCGGCCGTTCCCGTCGTCGGCCAGCCGAAGACGGACAGCGGGCGGCCGGCGGCGATCTCGGCGAGGGCGGCGGCCGTGTAGGCGACGGTCGGATCTGGCAACGCCTCCAGCGGCCAGTACCTCAGCTCCGAGCACTTGTCGGGCTCCCGGTTGGTGATCGATCCGGTGTACGAGCGGGCGGTGAAGAACAGCTGCAGCCGTCCCAGGCCGTCGTCGGCATCGAGGTGGTGCAAGGTGTGGACAAGAACCAGGTCCTCCTCGCGGATCCGGATGCCGAGTTCCTCCTCGGCCTCCCGGGCCATGCCGCGCAGCACCGACTCCCCGGCTTCGAGGTGGCCGGCCGGGGTGTGCCAGCACCCTTCGGCGAACGAGGTGTTGGCACGACGGCCCAACAGCACCTTGCCGTCCTCGACCAGCACCAGGTGGACCCCCACCACCGGGGTGTGCGACACAGGACTTCTCCTTCCTCGGAAAGGGAATGCGGCCACGGGCGGGGCAGCCGCCCGCATCCGGGCACGGCGGAGCAGCGATCGACCGAGTGACCGACCCTCGTACGTGAGTGCGCTCGCGGACGTCTCACCGTAGGCGGCAGGCCGGGCCTGTGTCGGCGTGTCCCGGGGGACACCACACGATCCGGTGAATCGCGTCAACTGGTCATATTTGCAACGCTGTTGCCGACCGGCACGGGCACTCTCCCACTCGCCACTGACAGCGAGGGCTCGGGAGTGCCAGGCACCCGTCGAGGCCCCGCACCCGGTGGCCTGCAGCAGGATTCGCCACGGCGCGGACAGGGGCTGGCCCCGCAGGAGCAGGTGCTTGGACGGGAAGGAGTCCGACCCCAGCGACTGCCTCGACTCGACTCCCACGGTCCCGGTGGGGCAAGGCCGGACCCGCGTCGCGGGCACTGCGAGAAGGGACATCGCGGCTACCCGACCACGATCCGGTAGGTGTTGTGCTCATGGTAGGAACTGCCGTATCCCGGCCAGCAGTCGAAGCAGTTGGCGATGTTCAGGGTGGTGGTGCCGGGGTGCCGGGCCTTGAGGACCAGGTAGAGGTCGCCGCCGTCGCCCATGGTCTCGATCCATCCGCGGGGAGGTACTTCGTCGGCTCCGACGAAGACGAGCACGTCCAGGTCGGGCAACGGATCGGTGGGCCGGTGGTCCGTGCCGGGGGCCACGGCGAGGTGCCAGTGCAGAGAGAACAGCTGGCCCGGGCGGACGTGGATCACGGTGGCGTCCTTGGAGAACACCGTGCCGTGGACCATGTGGCCGCGGGCCGGGGCTGCCGGGGCGGTCAGCAGCGGTAGCAGCGCCAGCGCCAGAACGAGCCGACGCGCGGCCCGCCGCCAGGGCGGACGCACCGTGCACCAGCGGCCGGCCGGGGTGCGGGTCGGTCCTGCGACGAGCAGGGACGGAGGGAGGTGTCGGGCTGCGGCGGTTGCGCTGTTCTCGCTCCGACCGGACATGCTCTCGCCCGCGGTCGTGTCGGCGGTCATCAGGAGGCGTGCCGGGTCGTTGCAGCGGGCGCGGGCTCCTCGGCGATGTAGAACGGCGCCCAATCCCAGGGGAAGGGGCGGTCCTCCAGGAGGGTGGCCAGCCGCAGTTCCGCCTCGGGGCGGGCTTCGGGGCGAATGCGGTCGGCCCAGTCGAGGTAGAACAGGCACGAGTTGATGCCCATGATCGGTACCAGCAGCTCGTACAGCCCCGGGTCGGCGGCGGCGATGTCGTAGCCGTACCCGTCCACCCACTCCTCGTGCTCCCGCGGGTCTTTGCCGAACACGTCGCGGGCGAAGGCGCTGGCGGCTTGGTCCCAGGCGGGGTCGCCGCGGCCGAAGGTCTCCAGGTCGAGGAGCGCCGCTTCCCCGTCCTTGGGAAGGGCGGCGTTGGTGACGGTGATGTCGTTGTGCGTCAGGCAGAGTTCAGACCGGCGGGCCTGGTGGTAGGCGGCGGCGGCGGTGGTGAGGAGGAGGCGCAGACCGGTACGGCCGCTGTCGGCGACGGCGCTCGGGCGCAGTCGGTCCAGACGCGCGTACGCGCGGGCGACCTTGTCCACGCGGACGACGTCGACCCCGGCCAGCCGCGGGAGGAGGTGGAGGCGGCGGATGAGAGCGCCGTGCTGGCGCTGGCTGGGGTGATTCGGCCCCAGGTCTTCGGTGAAGTCGACCAGGTGGCCGCGGGCCACGCTGATGCGTCCGACCGGCGCGGCGGTGGGGAAGCCGGCGGCCAGCAGGGCATCCGCTGTACGGGCCTGGCGCACCACGTCGGCGTAGTGGGTGGAGCGGCTGTGGACCTTGCCGACCACACCGCTGTTGGGCAGGCGGAAGACCCAGTTCCTGGCGTCGTGCAGCAGCTCGGCGCCGTCCGGGTCGAACCCCTGGTTCAGGGCCGCGTCGGTGAGCGCCTGCCGGGCGGTGTCGGCAGGGTCCGGCGCCTCGGCCGTGAGCAGGAGGCCGGATAGGGAGCTGATCATCGAGGTCCTTCAGGTGCTGGGTGGAGAAGGTGGTCCCGGCCGGTGTCCGAGGGCAGGCTGTCGACCTCTGCCGAAGACGGTGGCGGTTGTCGGCGCGGTACCCGGGGCAGGGCGATCGCGCCGTTGACCACTGCGGCGACGGCGCCGTCGAACGTGCTGGAGACGCCGAGCTTTCGGTGGAGCCGCCGGAGGCGGTGCGCGTGTGCGTCGAGGGTGCGGCCGAGGTGGCGTGCGGCCTGGCAGCGGTCCAGGCCCGACGCGGCCAGCAGCAGGGCGCAGGTCTCCTGGTCGGTCAGGGCGGGTGGCTGCGGCCACCACGGGGCGACGTCCTCCGTCGGGACGATGCGGTGCGCCAGCCCGACCAACGCGGCCGTCAACGGGGTGCGCGTGCCGAGGCGGTCGTAGATCCGTCTCATCCTCCATCGCAGGGAGTCGGGCGCGATCCCCAGCTGCCGGCAGGTAAGCCGGCGCGGGGAGCCGCTGGCGAAGAGACGGAAGGTGTCGACGTACAGGGGCGACCAGCCGGTCGGTTCCGGCGCGGCGGCGACGGCCGCCTCGAACCGCTCCGTGGCCAGTGCCATCGCTCCCTTGACCTGCCGCACGAACGTGGGCATCCCGCGGTCCGTCACCGGCCTTCGGCTCCGTGCAGCAACCCGGCCAGCCGCTGGGTGTCGCTGGTGCGGCCGAGCGCCTGGAACATCCCGAGGGAGGCGTTGAACCAGATCCCGGCCGTCTTCTCATCGCCGGCGCGGCGGGCGGCCTCGCCGAGCATCAGCATGGTCCGGGCGACCCAGTGCTGAGCCCCGATCTCGGCGAACTGGCCCAGCGCCCTGGAGAGGTGGGCGGTGGCTTCGGGGCGTCCTCCGGCGGCGGAGTGGGCTTCGCCGAGGAAAGCCAGGGCCCGGCCGGTGTTGACGCCGTCGTGTCCGGGGAGGGCGGCGAGTAGCCGCAGGGCCTCCTCCAGCAGGTCGATCGCGGGCGCGGGCTCGCCGAGCGCGGTGCGGCAGGAGCCGAGGAGGATGAGGGCTAGGGCGAGGTCGCGGGGCTGGCCGAGCGGTCGCAGCAGTTCCCGGGCCTGCTCCAGGTGCGGCAGGGCCTGGTCGTAGCGTCCGGCGGCGTGGTGGCAGGCGCCGATGCCGCGGGTGTGCTGGGCGATGCCCGCTTCGTCTCCGGTGGCGGCGGCGATCTCGCGGGCGCGGGTCAGGTGCGCGATGGCAGCGTCGTGGCGGCCTTGGTCGCGGTGGCCCATGGCGAGGGTGTGGAGCATGCTGCGGACCGCGGTCTGGTCGTGGCAGCGCTCGGCGGCGAGCAGGCCCTGCTCGTGGACGGGGATCCACAGGTCGCGGTCGCGCACGAGGTGGAAGTAGGCGTAGCAGGCGACGACGAGGGCGAGGGCCGCGGCGTCCTCGCGGGTCTGGCGGGCGGCGGCCAGGACGGCGAGCAGGGAGGGGGCCGTCGACTGCAGCCAGGAGCGGGCCTCCGGGCTGTTGGTGAGTCGCAGGGCTTGGCCGGGCCGGTGCCGGCGGGCGGACGGGGGGCTCAGGCGGTGGTTGGGGGTGAGCAGTCGGCTGGCCTGCTCCGCGGTGTCCACGAGGGCGTCCAGGTAGCGTCCGAGGGTCTCGGGGCCGACCTGCGGGACCAAGGCGCGAGCCTGGGAGGCGATGTCGGGGTGGAGCGAGTAGAGGGTGCCGCGGACAGCGCCGCCGGGGGCAGCAGTGAGCAGCCCCTTCCCGGTGAGGGAGCGCATCAACTCGTGTGCCAGGCGGGGTGGGATGCCGACCGCCGCGGCGGCGGTGGGCACGTCGGCGGCGGCCGGCAGGTGTGCGAGGCGCGCCAGCAGGGCTTCCTCGTCGACGGGCAGCTCGGCGAACGGCTGGGCAGTGACCAACGGAGTCCCCAGTTCAAGTCGGTTGTGACGGAAGGGTGTTCGGGGCCGCCCCGCGGCACGGGGCGGGGCGGCCCGGCGGTCAGCGGAGCCCGGCGGCGATCTCGCGGGCGATGCGGGCGGTCTTGAACTCGACCCGGTCGGCAGCCAGCTGCTGGCGGCGTTCGTCGCGTCGGGCGGCTGCGGCGGTGACGGCGTCGCGCAGGGCGGGCAGGTGGAAGACGGTGAGGATCGGGTGGTGGTCGGAGACGTCGTCGTAGCCGGCCAGCACCTCCAGGTGCACGGCGGCCAGGGCGAGGGGCTCGTCGGCGTAGACGCGGCAGCCGCGTCCGGCCGGGCTCTGCCCCGGGGCGCGCAGCACGGTGCTGCTGGTGGGCCGCATCGCCTCCTCGGTGTTCAGCAGGCGGGCGATGTCGTTGAGGCCCTGGGTGGTGAGGTCCTCGTCCACGCGGGTCGCGGTGATCCGGCCGGCGCCGTGCACGTAGAAGGAGCGGTCGTGCCAGTGGGCGCGGTTCGCGTCCCGGCTGCGGTCGATCTGCTCGCCGGCCGGGTCCTCGTTGAAGTCGCCGATGATCAGGCGCGGCTGGCTCTGCAAATTGGAGACGTTCTCGGCGGCGATCAGGCGCTCGGTGGGCGAGCAGTAGCTGAGGTGGAGGCCGGCGACGGTGAAGCTGCCCGGCACGCGCCCGCTGGTGCCCTGGCGCAGGGTGAACTCGACGTTCGCCCTGGGGATCCTGGGGTCCCGGGAGTTCGGCTTCTGGTGGTTGTGCAGGGCGACCAGCTGGCCGGCGGGCCGGACGAAGATGACGGTGCGGTGGGCGGTGACGTCCGTGCCGGCGCTGGGGTGGGCGTCCATGCCGAGCATCCGCGCGGCGTTCTCGATCTGCTCCTCGCACAGCTCGCCCAGGACGACCAGGTCCGGGTCGTACCGCTTGGCGATCAGGCAGACCTCTTCGAGGTCCTGGCCGTGGTCGGTGGTCCACGACAGGACGGACAGGTACTGCGAGCGCGGCAGCGGCAGCGGCGGGAAGCCGGGCAGCGGGACGGGCAGGGCGGCCAGGTCGAGCATGGGTTCCTTCGTCTCGTCTCGGGCGGTGCGGTAGGACGGGGCCGGCGGCGTGCTCACGGCGCGCCGGTCGTGATGGCGGCGGTGACGGCCTCGGAGGCCAGGGCGAGCGCCTGGATGAGCCGGTTGTCCAGGTGCGGCGGCAGCGCACCCGTCCCCAGCCCCGCCTGCTCGACGATCGACGCCAGCTCCTTGCGGTCGGTGTCCGGGAGGCGGGCGGCGAGGGGGTGCTCCAGCAGGGCGCGGGCGCTGTACCCGTCGGGCCTCTCCAGGTAGGTCCCGTGGGCCTCGCACAGCGTGGTGAGCTGGCCGGTGAGCACGTGCTTGTCGGGGCAGGGGCCGAGCAGGGTGCAGACGACGGCGAGTGCGGCGGCCACGACGTGCTCCCACGGGGTGTGGCGGTCGAGGCGGATCCGGGCCAACCGTGTAGCGGCGATCTGGTGCCGGCCGCCGAGAGCGAGGGCGATCGTCGCCAGCTGCAGCGCGGCGCCCGGGCCGGGCGACGGGGTCGGGTCGGCCATCAGGGTGCCCCGGGCCCTCTCCCAGTCGCCCTGGCGCGCCAGCGCGTGGGCCAGGGGCAGCAGGGAGATCCCCTCCCACCAGTCGTAGAGCACGGCGCGGTCGTCGTCGGCGCTCAGGCCGGCCAGCGACAGGGTGCCGACGGCGGGGGTCTCGGCGTCCCGGTTCGTCCCGATCGCCAGCGAGATCGCCTCCAGCAGCGCGATGGCCGTGCCGGGGTGGCCTTCGCGGACCAGGAGTTCGGCGTGGGTGAGCTGCGACGTCAGCGCGCACATGGCGAGCGGACCGGGCAGCGGGCGCGCTTGGAGGACCAGGGCGGTGTGGAGATTGCACAGCGCGTACGCCGTCCCGGGCCGGCCCTGGTCGACGTGCAACTGGGCCGCCCGGCGGTGCACCTCGGCGGCCAGGACCGCGTCCGCGTGGTCGGCGGCGCTGCGGGCGGAGGCCGCGATCTCCTCCAACCGCTGCTCCAGCGGCGGCGCCACCCTGGAGGTGGCTTCGGGCGTCAGGGGGAAGCGGGCGAGCGCCATGCCGAGGGCACCGGCGGGCAGGGTCGCGGTCACCGGCTCACCTGCCCCGCCAGCTCCACCGTCCGGGCAGGGGCCGTGAAGGAGGTGCGAGTCGCCTGCTCGGGGACGAACACCCAGGGAGCAGGGCGGTCGCCGAAACGGACGGCCGCGTCGGTCAAGGCCCACATGCTGAACGCCTGCGGGTAGTTGCCCAGATGGCGGCGGGCGACGGGGTCGTACTCCTCGGCGAGCAGCCCCAGGTCGCTGCGCGCCCGTCGACGTTCGCGCCGGCGCGCTGCTCGGTGGCGTAGCGCAGGACCAGGCCGTCCTCGGTGAGGTCGCGCTGGATGGCCTCGACAGTGGCGACGACGCGCTCGTCGTCGGCGGGGAGGAAGCCGACCAGCGGGATCAGCAGCAGGGAGGCGTCCAGGGTCCGGCCGCCGTAGTACTGGGTGAACCGCGCAGCTCGGCGAGGTGGAGCAGGAGGGCGGGGTCGGCGTCCGGGCGGCGCGCCAGCAGGCGCACGGTGCGGTCGACGGCGACCCAGCACATGACCTTGGAGTGGGTGAAGTGCCGGGCGGGGCCGCGGATCTCCCAGATCCCCTCGTCCGCCTGGCGCCAGCGCTCCTCCACCTGCCGCACCAGCGCCAGCAGCAGTTCGTCGACCCGGGGGTCGGCCGGCAGTCCTGCCTCTTCGGCCAGCAGCAGGGTGTCGACGAGCTCGCCGTAGACGTCGAGCTGGAGCTGCCCGGCGGCGCCGTTGCCCAGGCGCACCGGCCGGGAGTCCTCGTAGCCGGGCAGGTGGTCCAGCACCCGCTCGGTGAGGTCGGTGGAGCCGTCGAGGCGGTAGATC
>NZ_JOGH01000083.1:0-30867 GCF_000721345.1 Kitasatospora sp. NRRL B-11411
GTGGATGGTCCCGTGGGTGCGGGGCGGGGCGGGGCGGGGTGGGGCGGGGCGGGGCGCCGGAAGGTCCGATCGGGGAGCGGAATTGCCGAGCGGGAAACGGGGGAGGCTGCGCGCCGGTCATTCCGGCCGGATTCCCGGTCGGATTCCCGATCGGCCGGTGGCGGCGAATTCGAGTCGGATCGCCGGTGGGCGCCGGAAGAGGTGGGCGGGGCGACCGGCTCCTCGCCCGCCGCCCGGCCGTGCGGCGCCTCGGGGCGGCTCGCAGGGTCTGCCGGTGGCCGGTTCCGGAGCTCAGGTCCGCATGTCGGCCCCCTTTCGGCGGTGGGTCCGGCGATTAACTGTTAGCGCTAACAATCAATCGCCAAAAAAGATCACCGAGGTGAATTCCCCGGCGTCGGCCAAGGGGAGCTTCCAGTACCCCGCGCGCAGTGTCAACCCTTCCTGCACGCGGACGCGGACGCTCGCCGCCGAAGGCGCGGCCGCGGGCGAGGCCGCGGCCGCGCGCGGGCGTACGGTAACCGGCTGCGAAGCCCCCGCGGGCGGCCAGTGCGGTTCGCGCCGACGCACGGAGCCGGGCGTGGGCGTGGTCGGTGTCGTAGCGCTGGTGCCGCGAAAGGTACACCGGCGCCGGGGGAGTTCGAGCGGCAGGGGCAGTACGGCCGGGCCGGGGCCGGCGGCCGGGGCGCGTGCGGTGATCTCGGGAACGGTGACCAGGAGGTCGGTGCCGCGCGCGAACTCCGGCGCGGCCGCTTCGGTGGGGACGGCCGCCACCACGCGGCGGGCGAGGCCCAGGCGTGCGAGGACGTCGTCGAGGGCGTTGCCGAGGTTCCCGCGCCGCGAGACGGTGAGGTGCTCGGCCGCGGCGTACTGCTGCACGGTGACGGTCCGGGCCCGGGCGAGGGGGTGTCCCCGCCGCACGACGGCGACGAGGCGGGTCTCGCCCACCTGCTCGGCGCGGATGTCGGGCGCGCCCGGGCGGTTGGCGTTCGCCGCCAAGTCGACCTCGCCGCAGCGCAGTTCGGGGATTGCGGTGCTCGATTCCGCGACGAAGCGCAGTCGCACGCCCGGCGCCTGCCCGCGGACGGCGATCGCGTACGGCGTCGGGGTCATGGGGCAGCCGGGCGGGCGCCCGGCCACGCTGCCCTCCTTCAGTAGCGCGCCGAGCGCGGTGAGCAGGTTCAAATCCAGTTGCACGGGAGTAATCCCAGCCGTTCCTGACATGCATTTGATGGTAATGCCGGGGGTGGATAACGTCGTCACCACGGCGCCGGACAGAACGTCCCCCCGGCCCGGGATTCTCCAACCTCCTTCACCTGCAAGGGAGTTCCACCATGTCCGAATCGGTTCAGACGGCCGACATCGCTGTGACCGCCGACTCTGTGTCCGACGCCGATCTGCTCGACCTGACCGCCGATGCCGTGCGTGCGGCGGGCTCGGTGCTGCGGGAGCGTTTCGGGGAGGTGGCCGCTTACCGGACCCGTGAGGAGTTGATGGGTGCGCTCGCCGCCAACGACGACGCGGCCCTGGCCGTCCTGCGCCCCCGGCTGACGGGCCTGCGCCCGGGCGCGGGCTGGGTGGAGGACGAGCTGGACGGTGGGGCGCTGCCACCGGGTGAGTGGTGGGTCGTGGATCCGGCCGAGGGCAACGTCAACCACCTGCACGCCCTGCCCGAGTGGGCGGTGACCGCCACTCTCGTGCGGGACAACCGGCCGCAGCTCACCGCGGTCCACCTGCCGCTGACCGGCGAGACCTACACGGCGCTGGCCGGTGCGGGCGCCCGCCTCGACGGCCGCCCGCTGCACGTCTCCCCGACCGCGGACCTCGGCCTGGGCCTGGTCGCCACCAGCCAGGCCCGGCCCGACGAGGACGAGGACGTCGTGCGGCGCATCGGCTCCTCGATCACCGCGATGCTCCTTGACGCGCTCGTCGTGCGTGTCGCCGTGCCCGCGACCCTGCACCTGCTGAACGTGGCCGCCGGCCGGCTCGACGCCTTCTGGCAGTTCGCCGGCGCCCGCGCGGACCTGCTGCCCGGCGCGCTGCTCGTCACCGAGGCCGGCGGACGGATCACCGACACCGACGGCCGCCCCTGGACCCCGAAGAGCGAGAGCTTCCTGGCCGCCGCGCCCGGCGTCCACGCCCAGGCCGTCACCACGCTCTCCCGCTGACCACCCACCACCCACCCGCACCCACCTGCCCAAGGAACGGAACGCCATGACCACCATCGCAGTCCTCGGAAACGGCCGCGTCGGCGGCAACCTCGCCCCGGCCCTCACCCGCGCCGGCCACCACGTCACGGCGGTGGACCGCGCGCCGGGCGCCGCCGCCGAGGCCGCCGCCGCGGCACGGATCGTCATCAACGCCACCCCCGGCGCCGGCTCGCTGGAGCGCCTCACCGCCCTGCGCGACGAACTGCGGGGCAAGATCCTCGTCGACGTCTCCAACGCCACCCTCGACGGACCGGACGGACTGCCCGCCGACCTGATCTACCCCGGCTCCAGCCTGGCCGAGCAACTCCAGGAAGCGCTCCCCGAAACGCACGTCGTCAAGACCCTCAACACCATGCTCTTCCCCGTGATGACCGCGCCCGCCGCCCTCGCCCAGGCACCGACCGCCTTCCTGTCCGGCGAGGACCCGCAGGCCAAGCAGGCCGTCCGCGAACTGCTCACCGACCTCGGCTGGCAGCAGGAATGGATCACGGACCTCGGCGGGATCCGGACCGCCCGCGCCACCGAGGCCGCCATCCTGTTCGTCCCCCACGTCATCCGAGCCAGCGGCTTCACCCCCTTCGCCATCTCGATCACCCGCTGAGAACCCGGGACGGTGCACGGGCAGGGCCGTGGCAGAGCCGTCCGGTGCTGTCGCCGGTGCTGCCGCCGGTGGACGAGCAGGACCGGACGGTCGGGTGAACGTCCGTCAGGCATCCGACGGTCGAACGGCCGTCAGGCGTCCGGCAGTTGACGCCCCGGCTGCTGGAGTCCGGCGCCGACCCGGGCGGCGGTCCCGCGCAGCCACTGGTGGGCGGCGTCCTGGGCGTGGGCGGGGTGCCACCACAGGGCCTCGGTGAGGGGGACGGGGTCGAACGGGCAGGGGAGGGTGCGGACGCCGCCGTGCGGGACGAGGAGGGTGGCGAGGCGTTCCTGGATCAGGGCGATCCGGCGGGTGCCGGCCACCATGGCGGGCAGCAGCTGGAAGGTCCCGACGGAGACCTCCACCCGCGGTTCGACGCCGAGCAGGGCGAGTTGGCGGGTGGCGGGGGTGTCGTGGGTGCGCTGGTAGACGGCCCAGGGGAGGCGGGACAGGTCGTCCAGGGACAGGGTGTCGGCGACCTCGGGGTGGTCGTCGGCGACCAGGCAGACCCAGCGGTCGGTGTACAGGTCGAGGAAGGGGTAGCCGGTGATCACGCCGTGCGGCAGCAGGAGCCCGTCGGCGGCGCCGAGGAAGTCGGTGATGGAGTCGACCAGGGTGGGGCCGACCTGCTGGAAGCGCAGCCGGATGCCGGGGGCCTCGGCGTGCAGGGCGCGGGCGAGGCCGGTGCCGAAGACGGCGGCGGCGTAGTCGGAGGAGAGCAGGGTGAACTCGCGCTCGGCGGTGGCCGGATCGAAGGACGCCTGGCAGGTGAAGACCCGTTCCAGCAGGTCGCAGGCGGGGCCGGTCATGGTGAGCAGCGCGGCGCCGAGCGGGGTCAGGGTGTAGCTGTTGCCGGAGCGGGTGAGCAGTTGGTCGCCGAAGTGCTTGCGCAGGCGGGCCAGGGCGGCGCTCATCGCGGGCTGGCTGAGCCCGACGCGCGCTCCGGCCCGGGTGACGTTGCGTTCCTCCAGCAGGGCGCGCAGGGCGGGGACCAGGTTGAGGTCGAGGGTCGAGAGGTTCATCGGGGGCCGCCCCGCCTATCCGTCCGGTGGATGCCTGTCATCAGCACAATCGATTTCCATGATTGCCGTGCCGGGGCCAGATTAGTCGCAACGCATCGAGAGGAGACCTCGTGGCAACACCGGCGCGACCCTGCGGCCCCTTCGCCCTCGGCACCTTCACCGACGGCGGCGGCGCGCCCTTCCCCGGCCTGGTCGCCGACGGCCGGGTCCTGGACCTCCGCGACCACCCCGCCCTCGGCCGCCCCGCCACCACCCGCGACCTGCTGGAGCGCTGGGACGAGGCGCTGCCCGTCCTGCACGGCCTGGCGGCCCGGACGGACGGCGCCCGGCGCCCCGTCGAGGAGCTGCGCACCCTGGCCCCGGTCGAGCCCCGGCAGTTGCTGCAGTCCGGCGCCAACTACCGGCAGCACGTGATCGACCTGGCGGTCGCGCACCGCCCCGCCGACGACCCGCGCCCCGTCGAGCAGGCCCGCGCCGAGATCGGCGCGATGATGGACCGCCGGGCCGCCGAGGACCAGCCGTACGTGTTCATCGGCCTGCCGTCCTCGATCACCGGCCCCTACGACGACGTGCTGCTGCCGCACTGGTGCACCAAGCCGGACTGGGAGTTGGAGCTCGCCGCGGTGATCGGCGCCCCCGCCTACCGGGTCACCCCCGAGCAGGCGCTCGGGCACGTCGCCGCGTACACCATCGCCAACGACCTGACCGCCCGCGAACTGGTCTTCCGCCGCGACATGCCGGAGATCGGCACCGACTGGCTGCGCTGCAAGAACGCCCCCGGCTTCACCCCGCTCGGCCCCTACCTGGTGCCCGCCGCGTTCGTCGGCGACCCGTCCGACCTGCGGGTCACGCTCAAGCTCAACGGCGAGACCATGCAGGACGAGTCCACCGCCGACATGCTCTTCGACGTGGCGCGGATGGTCTCCTACGCCTCGCAGACCACCCGGCTGCTGCCCGGCGACGTGGTCCTCACCGGCAGCCCGGCCGGCAACGGCATGCACTGGGGCCGCTTCCTCGCCGACGGCGACGTCATGGACGGCACCATCACCGGCCTCGGCGCCCAACGCACCCGCTGCGTAAGGGAGTCGGCGTGAACGACCTGGACCGCACCGACCTGAACCGCTCCGACCTGGACCGCTCCGACCCCGAGGGCGCGATAGCCGCGGCCGCGAAGGCGTACTCCAACTGGGGCCGCTGGGGCGCCGACGACCGGCTCGGCACCCTCAACTTCCTCGGCGAGGACGAGCGCAGGGCCGCCGCCGGGCTGATCCGGCAGGGCGTCAGCTTCTCGCTCTCCCAGCGCTTCGACATGGACGGCCCGCAGCGAGGCTGGCGGCGGCGCACCAACCCCGTGCACACCATGCTCGACACCGGCACCGACGCGGCCGCCGGACTGCAGGGATTCCCGCACGGCATCGGCGGCGCGGACGACGTGATCGCCATGCCGCTGCAGTGCTCCACCCAGTGGGACGGCCTCGGCCACATCTTCGACCACGGCAGGGCGTGGAACGGCCGCGACGCCGCCACCACCGTCACCGCCGCGGGCGACCAGGTCACCGGCATCGAGCACATGGCCCACCAGATCGCCGGACGCGGCGTGCTCCTGGACGTCGGCCGGGCGGTCGGCACCGACGGCGAACTGCCCGACGGCTTCGCGGTCACCGAGGCGCACCTCGCCGCCACCATCGAGGCCCAGGGCCCGAGTTCGGCCGTCGGTCGCGGCGACCTGGTGGTCGTCCGCACCGGGCAGTTCAGCCGGGCGCGGCGCGAGGGCTGGGGCGAGTACGCGGGCGGAGCGGCGCCCGGCCTGTCGTTCACCACCGCCGGGTGGCTGCACCGCAGCGAGATCGCCGCGATCGCCACCGACACCTGGGGCTTCGAGGTCCGCCCCAACGAGTTCGACCACGCCTTCCAGCCCCTGCACCAGGTCGCCATCCCCCACCTCGGCCTGCTGATCGGCGAGATGTGGGACCCGGACGCCCTCGCCGCGCACTGCGCCGCCGACGGCGTGTACGAGTTCTGGCTGACCGCCGCCCCGCTGCCGATCACCGGCGCGGTCGGCTCCCCGGTCAACCCGATCGCCGTCAAGTAGCCTCCCCGCCCGGCCGGTTCGGCCCGCCCGCCACCCGGACCGCCGTCGACCGGACCCATCCCTTCTCCTCCCCCCGTTCGCCGCGCGACGAGGCGCGGCCCACCCGCCAGGGAGCACCCCCCCATGACCACCCCCAGCGTCCGTTCGGTCCTGGTGATCGGCGGCGGTACCGCCGGCAACGGCCTCACCGTGCTGCTGCGCCGGGCCGACATCGCCGTCGACCTGATCGAGGCCACACCCGACTGGAACGTCTCCGGCTCCGGAATCACCTTGCAGGGCAACGCACTTCGCGCTCTGCGCGAGATCGGCGTCTGGCCGCAGGTCTGCGAGTCCGGCTTCGCGTTCGACTCGGTCGGCCTCACCGCTCCCGACGGCACCGTGCTGCACGTCGCCCGCGACGTGCGCACCGGCGGCGAGGACCTGCCCGCCACCGTCGGCATGCAGCGCCCCCGGCTGCAGGAGATCCTGATCGACGCGGTCCGGGCGTCCGGCGCGCACGTCCGGCTCGGCATCACCGCCACCGCCCTGCACGGCGACGTCGACGGCGTGAACGCCGAGTTCTCCGACGGGAGTTCGGGCCGCTACGACCTGGTGGTCGGCGCGGACGGCATCTCCTCCGCGACCCGCGCCATGATCGGCATCACCGAGCGCCCCGAGCCGACCGGCATGGCGATCTGGCGCACCCCCGCCCCGCGTCCCGCCGGCGTGGAGCGCACCGACCTGAGCTACGGCGGGCCGGCGTACATCGCCGGGTACTGCCCGACCGGCCCCGACACCGTCTACGCCTACCTGGTCGAGCCCAAGCGCGACCGCGCCACCATCGACCCCGCTGCCTACGCCGAGGAGATGCGCCGCCTGGCGGCCGGGTACGGCGGCCACTGGGGGCAGATCGCCGCGTCCATCACCGACCCGGCGCAGGTCAACTACACCTGGTTCGACCGGCACTTGATCGAGGGCCCGTGGCACCGGGGCCGCGTGGTGCTGGTCGGCGACGCCGCCCACGCCTGCCCGCCCACCCTCGCCCAGGGCGCCGCGATGTCCCTGGAGGACGCCCTCGTCCTCGCTGAACTCCTCGCCGGGGACGAGGAGTTCAGCGAACAACTGCTGCTCGACTACCACGCACGCCGGCTGCCGCGGGTGCGGATGGTGGTGGAGAACTCCTGCCGGTTGGGCCGGTGGCTGATGGACGGCGTCCGCGACGCCGACGTCCCCGGCCTGATGGCCCGCACCACCGCCGTCCTGAAGGAACTCCCGTGACCCACAAGACCGTCGACGTCCACGCCCACCTGCTGCTGCCCGAGGTCGAGGCCCTGGTCGCCGGACAGCCCGGCCTCGCGCACGCCAAGGCGCTGGACGCCCGCCGCAACGGCCCGCAGGCGCTGTCCGTCAGCGGCCCGATGGTCGCCGCCCGGATCCCGCTGCTCACCGACCCGGCCGCCCGGCTCGCCGCCATGGACACCCAGGGCGTCGACGTGCAACTGGTCTCCCCGTCGCCCTCCCACTACCACTACTGGACCGACGAGTTGACGGCCCGTCAGATCTGGGCGGCGGCGCACACCGCCACCGCCGCGCACTGCGCCACCGCCCCCGACCGGCTGCGCGGCCTCGGCCTGGCCCCGCTCCAGCACCCGCACCTGGCCGTCGAAGCCCTCGACCACGCGCTGTCCCTCGGCCTGTTCGGCGTCGAACTCTCCAGCCACGCACCCGGGGTGGAACTCTCCGACCCGGCCCTCGAACCGTTCTGGGCCCGGGCCGCCGAGACCGGCGCGGTGCTGTTCCTGCACCCCTTCGGCTGCACCCTCGACGAGCGCCTCGACCGCTGGTACCTGTCCAACACCGTCGGCCAGCCCACCGAGAACGCCGTCGCCCTCTCCCACCTGATCTTCTCCGGTGTCCTCGACCGCCACCCCGCCCTGAAGATCCTCGCCGCGCACGGCGGCGGCTACCTGCCCACCCACATCGGCCGCTCCGACCACGCCTGGCGCGCCCGCCCCGACGCCCGCGGCTGCGCGCACGAACCCAGCTCCTACCTACGCCGGCTGTACTTCGACTCGCTGGTCCACGACCCTTGCGTGCTGAGGGAGTTGGTCCGGGCCGCCGGAGCCGAACGGGTGCTGCTCGGCTCCGACTTCCCGTTCGACATGGGCACCGAGGACCCGCTCGCCGCCCTCGCCGCGGCCGAACTCCCCGATGCCGAGCTGGCCGCCGTCCGCGGCGCCAACGCCGTTGCCCTGCTGGGACTTTGACGCCCCCCACCGAGGAGGACCACCCATGAACCGCCTGCTCACCCACCTGCGGCACGTCGACCTCGCCGTGCCCGACTTCGAGAAGCAGCTCGACTTCTACTCCGGCGTCTGGGGCCTGACCGAGACCGCCTCCGACAGCGGGATCTCCTTCCTGGCCGCCGAGGGCTCGCCCGAGCAGTACGTGGTGCGCCTGCGCCGGGCGGAGGAGAAGCGCCTCGACCTGGTCTCCTACGGCGCCGCCACCCCCGCCGACGTCGACACCCTCGCCGAGCAACTCCTCGGCCAGGGCGTCCAGTTGATCACCCAGCCGGGCGGCGTCGACACCCCCGGCGGCGGCTACGGCTTCCGCTTCTTCGACTGCGACGGCCGCACGATCGAGGTCTCCGCCGACGTCGCCGCCCGGCAGCACCGCCGGATCGAGGCCCAGGAGTCGATCCCCGTCCGGCTCTCCCACGTCGTCCTCAACTCGCCCGACCTGGACCGCACCCGCCTCTGGTACGAGCAGCACCTCGGCTTCCGGCTCTCCGACACGCTCAGCTCCCCGCACCTGGGCGAGGTGATGCACTTCCTGCGGATCAGCAACCAGCACCACTCGATGGCCCTCGCCAAGGGCCCGCACACCTCGCTGCACCACGTCTCGTTCGAACTGCGCGGCCTGGACGAGTACATGTACGGCACCGGCCGGGTGCTGCGGGCGGGCGTCCGCAAGATCTGGGGCCCCGGCCGGCACCTGGCGGGCAACAACACCTTCTCGTACTTCCTCGACCCGCACGGCAACACGGTGGAGTACACCACCGAGCTGGAGTCGCTGGACGAGGACACCTGGCACCCGCACGTCTACGACTTCTCGCAGCCCGAGGTCACCGACCAGTGGGGCACCGCCAACCCGATGAGCGAGATCGTCGCCAAGGAGTCCTTCAACGACGTCGACCGCGGCGTCTTCGTCGCACCGCCCGTGTGACATAAAGGCTTTGACGCCCGATCACCGACCAACCCCGGGGACGCGGCACGGCACTCATCCAGCCCTGACACCGCGCCGCGTCCCCGGTCCGAGGGGACCACGCCATGCGCTTCGCCACCTACGAGCACGAGGGCCGCCGCCGCTGCGGCGCGCTCGCCGCCGACGACGACCGCCTGCACCCGCTGCCGGACGGCACCGACCTGCTCGACCTGATCCGCTCCGGCGCCGACGCCCTGCACGCCGCCGGCCGCACCGCCCTGGCCGGCCCGCCCGGCCCGGCCGTCGGCGAGGTCCGGCTGCTGCCGCCCCTCCAGCCGCCCACCGTCCGCGACTTCGTCGCCTTCGAGGAGCACGTCGAAGGCGTCCGGCGCAGCGTCAGCGGCGTCGCGGGCGTCCCCGAACAGTGGTACGCCGCACCGACGTTCTACTTCACCAACCCCTACGCGGTGATCGGCGCCCACGACGACGTGCCGGTGCCGCCCGGCTCGCAGGCCCTCGACTTCGAACTCGAGGTCGCCGCCGTCATCGGCCTCGAAGGCAGCGACCTCACCCCCGAGCAGGCCCGCGACCACATCATCGGCTACACCGTCTTCAACGACTGGTCGGCCCGCGACCTGCAAGCCGCCGAGATGCAGGTCGGCCTCGGCCCGTGCAAGGGCAAGGACACCGCCACCACCCTCGGCCCCTGGCTGGTCACCGCCGACGAACTCGAACCGCACCGCGACGAGGACGGCTTCCTGCGGCTCGCCCTCACCGCGAGCGTCAACGGCACGGTGGTCGGCACCGACCTGCTCTCCAACATGGGCTGGACCTTCGAGGACCTGGTCGCCTACGCCTCCCGCGGCACCACCGTCCGCCCCGGCGACGTGCTCGGCTCCGGCACCATGGGCAACGGCGGCTGCCTCGCCGAACTCTGGGGCCGCAACGGGGCTCAGCAGCCCGCGCCGCTGAAGGTCGGCGACACCGTCGTGCTCACCGTCCAAGGCATCGGCTCGACCGCCAACACCGTCGTCCCCGGCGTCGCACCGCAACCGATCCCCACCGCCCGCCCGCGCCCCCGGACCCGCCCCTGACGCCCGGACCCGCCCGCCGCCGGGCACGGCGGCCGTTCAGCGGTGACGGGCGTTCAGCGGTGGCCGGCGTTCAGCGGTGACGGGCCGGGCGGTGGGCCAGTACCAGCGCGAAACCGACCGCGCCCAGGGCGATCAGGACGACGCCGCTGATCAGCAGGGAGACCGGCGGCCGCCCGCCGTCGGCCGGGGACGGCAGGCTCACGGCCGCGAGGGAAGGGGCCGTCCCGATGCGGGCGTCGGAGGCCGGGGGAGCGGCGGCGCCGCTCCGGGTGGGAGCGGGCGGGGCGTCGACGCCCAGCACCTCGGTGCGGGGGGCCGGCGCGCTCGACGGTGACTCCGCCGCGGACGGCTGCGCGGCGGCAGGTGCCCCGGCGGCGGGCGCGGCCGGACGGGTGACCCGGAGGGTGGTGTGCG
Source organism: Kitasatospora sp. NRRL B-11411 (assembly GCF_000721345.1). Classification (NCBI taxonomy): domain Bacteria; kingdom Bacillati; phylum Actinomycetota; class Actinomycetes; order Kitasatosporales; family Streptomycetaceae; genus Kitasatospora; species Kitasatospora sp. NRRL B-11411. The sequence goes on from NZ_JOGH01000083.1 coordinate 10,656, forward strand.
GGGCGGACCCGAAATCGTCCGCCGAGCCGGACCGCAGCCCGAGCCGGACGTCCACCTGCTGCGCGGCGGCGTCGCCGTCGGTGACGGAGAGCCGGAAGGTGTAGCGGGCGCTCCCGCCCGGTGCGAGGCCGGTGGCGGGCAGGGCGCCGCCACCGCGCAGCGAACGGTCGCAGCCGACCGCCAGCGGGAGGGACTCCCAGCCCGCGGCGGTCCTCACCTGCAGCAGCAACTCGTCGGCCCGCAGGGCCTCCTGCGGGCTCCGGGCGGCGTCGTTGCGGAGGGCGGGCAGCGGGGCGGCGCCGTCCAGGACGGCGGTGCCGGTGTTGCCGATCTCCGCGGTGAACTCGACCGGGGCGCCGCCCGCCACCAGCGTCCGCTCCGCGACCGGCAGGAGCGCCAGCGAAGCGGCCGGCGCCGACCGCGCGGCGGACGGTGCCGCGGTCGCGGAGCCGGTGCCGGAGTCGGAGCCGGTGCCGGTCGCGGAGGGCGAGGGCGAGGGCGAGGCCGGGGTCTGGGCAGGCGCCGGGGTCGGGGCGGCGGTGGCGGTGGCGGGCGGCCGTTCGTCACAGGCCCAGGCGGAAGGGGCGCCACCGAGGACGAGGGTGGTGCCCAGCGCGGTGCCGGCACCGAGAACGGCGAGACGGGAGTGGACGGGCACGGGATCTCCCCAGGGACGGAAGCAGCGGGCAGCGCGTTCGGCACGCGCGCCCCCCGTCTCCCCGGTGCCGCCCGGAGAATGCCACCCGAACCGCCCCCGCCCGGTCCGGCGGGACGGACTCCGGCCGGAACGCCGGTCCACCGCCGGGCGGATTCCGGCCGGAACGCCCGTTTGCCGCCGGGGCGGCCGGTGAGACGACCGCGGACAGCGATCCGTCAGCGAGAGGAGTCAGACCATGACCGGCACGACCACCGGGACGGGGACGGGGACGGGGACGGCGCCGCAGGAGGACGTCGTCGACGTCCTGCTGGCGCAGCACCAGCGGATCCGGGACCTGTTCGCGGACGTCCGCGCCGCGCAGGGCGAGCACAAGCAGCAGGCGTTCGACGAACTGCGGGCGCTGCTGGCGGTCCACGAGACCGGCGAGGAGCTGGTGGTGCGGCCCGCGGCCGAACGCGCGGCCGGGAAGGGCGAGGCGAAGGCCCGCAACGAGGAGGAGGCCGAAGCCAACCGCGCCCTGCTGGAGCTGGAGAAGCTGGACGTGGCGAGCCCCGAGTTCGACGCCGAACTGACCGCCTTCCAGCAGGCGGTGGAGGCCCACGCGCAGCACGAGGAGACGGAGGAGTTCCCCGCGCTGCGGGCCTCCTGCGACGCCGGCCAGCGCCGGGCGATGGGCCGCCGCCTCCTGGCGGCCGAGCGGATCGCGCCGACCCACCCGCACCCGGGCACCGCCGGCAAACCGGCCCTGCAGTGGACGGTGGGCCCCTTCGCCTCCCTGCTGGACCAGGCCAAGGACGCCTTCGCCCACCACCGAGACTGACCCGCCCGGCCCGTCCGGCCCGTCCGGCCCGCCCGGCCCGCCCACCGCTGCCGCCCCGCCCTCCCGGCGGGGCGGCAGCGCCGATTGGACCCCCCGTTCGGGGGTAGCCGCCGTCCATGGTGACCGTGGGTGTGGAAGAGGAGTACCTGTTGCTGGACGCCGCCACCGGAGTGCCGGTGGCCCGGGCCGAACAGGTCCGGCAGACGGCCGACCGGCAACCCGGGATCGACCGCGGCGAGGTGCAACGCGAGCTGCTACAGGCGCAGTTGGAGGTCGCCACCCCGGTCTGCGAGACGCTCGACGAGGTCGGCGCCCACCTGTCCCGGCTGCGCGGCGCCCTCGCGGAAGCGGCCGCCTCGCACGGCTGCCGGCTGGCCGCCTGCGGCGCCGCCCCCTTCACCGACCGCCTGTCGGTACCGGTCAGCGACACCCCCCGGTACCGCACCATCCACGAGGACGCCCCGCAGCTGACGGACGAACAGCTGATCACCGGCATGCACGTGCACGTCGGCGTCCCGGACCGCGGAGCGGGCGTCGCGCTCCTCAACGGCCTGCGCCCCTGGCTGCCGCTGCTCGTCGCGCTGTCCGCCAACTCGCCGCTGTGGAACGGCACCGACACCGGCTTCGCCGACTGGCGGACCGTGGTCTTCAACCGGTGGCCGGTCAGCGGCGTCCCCCCGCACTTCGACGGCGCCGCCGACTACGACGCCCGGATCCACGCCCTGGTCGACACCGGACTGATCGGCGACGTGGGCCGGCTCTACTGGCAGGCCCGGCTCTCCGAGCGCTACCCCACCGTCGAGATCAGGGCCATGGACGTCCAACTCCGCGTCGACGAGGCCGTCATGCTGGCCGGCCTGGTCCGGGCGGTCGCCGCGACCCTGCTCGCCGACCCCGACCCCGTCCGCGCCGCCGCGTTCCACCCGGAGGCCCTGGCCGCCGCGGTCTGGTACGCCGCCCGCCACGGCTGCACCGAGCGGCTCCACGACCCCCGCACCGGCACCCTGGACTCCCCGCCGGCGGTCGTGGACCGGGTCCTCGACACCCTCGGCCCCGCCCTGCGCCGCCACGGCGACGCCCCGCTGGTCGAACCCCTCCTGAAACGCCTGCTCGCCGAAGGCAACGGCGCGGTCCGCCAGCTCCGCGAACTGCGCCGCGGCGGACGCGCCGGGCTGGTCGACCTGATCAGCAGCGTCACCGACGGCACCGACGGCACCGGCAGCACCGACGACGCCGCACAGCCCGGCCGCATCACCGGGTGAACCGCCGGCCGGGCCCGCCGGGTGAACCGCCGGGCCCGCCGGTGAACCGGGACGGGCCTACCGCGCCCCGGCGGCCTCGTGCCGCTCCCACGCCGCCCGCCGCAGCCCGGCGTCCAGCAGGACGTCCACGGCGGTGCACGCCAGGGCCTCGGTCACGGACAGCAGGACCGACCGGGCCCGCGGGGAGGCCGCCGCGGCGGCGAACTCGGGGGTGTGGTCGGACCCGCTCTCGTCCATGACCGCGACGAACGGGTGGACGGCGGGCACCCGCGCACTGACGTTGCCGATGTCGGACGAGCCCAGCAGCACCCCCGGCCGCGGCGGGGTGAGGACGATGCCCGCCCGGGCCAGGTGCGCCGCGAAGCGCTCGGACAGCACCGCGCTGTCGCGGAAGTGCTCGTAGCGCACGGTGGCCCGCTCCACCGTCACCGTCGTGCCGGTGGCCGTGGCGACGCCCCCGGCGCAGGTGCGCAGCTGCTCCGCCAGGCGGTCCAGCTCGGCGGTGGTGGCGGCCCGCAGCCCGAACAGGCCCTCGGCGAGGTCGGGCACGATGTTCGTCGCCGTGCCCCCGACCGTGACGATGCCCTGCACGTGCGAGGCCGCCGGGAGCCGCCGCCCCAGCGCGGACAGCACGTTGAACAGCTCGACCAGCGCGGCCAGCGCGTCGATGCCGTGGGTGGGGTCGCCCGTCGGGTGGGCGGCCCGGCCGTGGAAGGCGACCCGGTACTGCTCCTGCGCGGTCAGCACCGCGTGCGTCCAGTCGTGGACGCCCGGGTGGAACATCAGCGCGGCGTCGACCCCGTCGAACACGCCCGCCTCCACCTCCAGGGCCTTGCCGCCGCCGCCCTCCTCCGCCGGGGTCCCGACCGCCAGCACCGTCCCGGCGTCCGCCGGCAGCACCTCGCGGGCGGCCAGCGCCGCGCCCAGACCGGCCGCCGCGATCAGGTTGTGCCCGCAGGCGTGCCCCAGTCCGGGCAGCGCGTCGTACTCCAGCAGCAGGGCCACCGCGGGGCGGCCCCGGCCCGCCGAGGCGGTGAAGGCGGTCGGCATCCCCGCCACGCCCCGGTGCACCTCGAAGCCCGCCTCCGCGAGCTCGCCCGTCAGCAGCGCGGCGGCCCGGTGCTCCGCGAAGGCGTACTCGGGGTCGGCGTGCAGGGCGAGGGCCGTCCCCCACAGGCGGTCCGCCCGGCGGCGGACCGCCTCCCGGACGCGTGCGTGCAGGTCGAGGTCGGTGTGAGGCACTTGGGCTCCCCGGGGTCGGCGCGTACCGTTCGCCCACCCGTCTGCCACGCAGCGCCGTCCCCACACCTGGGACCGCCCGCGGGCCCGCTCACAGGCACAGCACCACCAGGGCGGTGTCGTCGGTGAGCCCGGCGGGCGGGACGAGGTCGGCGAGCAGGGCGTCGGCCAGCGGGCCGGGCCCGGCGCGCCGGTGGCGCGCCAGCGAGCGGGCCAGCCGGCCGAGGCCGACGTCGATGTCCTCGCGGCGGCGCTCGACCAGGCCGTCGGTGTACAGGACGAGGACGGAGCCCTCGGCGAAGGCCGTCCGCGCCTGGGGGCGTCCGGCGAACTCGGGACGGGCGCCCAGCGGGGGGTCGGTGGCCCGGTCCAGGAAGGCCACCGCCCCGTCCGGGCCGCACAGGGCGGGCGGCGGGTGACCGGCGCTGCTGTAGGCGAGGGTGCGGTCGGACCGGTCGATGAAGACCGACACGGCGGTGGTGTTCTCCGCGCCGTCCACGGAACGGGCGTACCGGTCCAGCACCTCCAGGGCCTGGGCGGGGCCGACGGCGACCCGGGAGGCGGCCGACAGCGCGCTGCGCAGCTGCCCCATCACCCCGGCGGCGCGCAGCCCGTGCCCGACCACGTCGCCGACGGCCACCGCACTGCGTCCGTCGTCGGGCAGGTCGACCAGGTCGTACCAGTCGCCGCAGACGTTCAGCGCACCGGCGGCGGGCCGGTAGCGGACGGCCGCCCGGTGGTGGTCCGGCGGGCGCAGCGCGGGCAGCATCGCCGCCTGCAGGTGCAGGGCCACCTCCCGTTCGCGGGCGTGGGCCCGGCGCAGGCGCTCGTTGACGTCCTGCAGCTCCCGGGCCCGGCTGTACAGCTCGGCCCCCAGGGTCCGGGTCCGGCCGCTGTCGCGGATGCCGCGGGCCCGGATCAGCTCGGTGACCTCCTCGACCCGGTGCACCAGGAGCACCACCTCCCCGTCCGGGCCGAGGACGGGCACGTTGACCGGGCTCCAGTAGCGCTCCTGCCATTCCCCGGGACGCCCGGGCACCTCCACGTCGTAGCGCTGCAGGGACATGGTGTCGCGCACCCCGGTGGCCGTGACGCGCCGCAGCGAGGCGTGCAGGTTGCGCACGCCGCTGGCCGTTGGGTCGCCGGGGTTGTCCGGGAAGACGTCGAACAGGAACCGGCCGACCACCTGCGCGCGGTCGCGCCCGGACAGCGACAGGTACGCCTCGTTCACCTCCGCGAACACCAGGTCGGGGGTGAGCAGGGCGACCGCGCCCGGCAGGGCCTGGAAGACGGCCCGGTAGTCGATGACGGGTCCGCTCACGATCCACCTGCCGTACGCCGCCGGTTCCCGGTCGGGAGTCCTTCCACGATAGGCACCACCACCCCGCCCGGCCCCCGCACCCGGCCCGGCGGCCCTGGGGAGCCCGCCGCACGACCGGCCGCCCGGCACCGGGGCCCGCCGCCCCCGGACGAAGGCCGCCGCCCGGCCGGGGACGCCACCGCGCCGGACCGGACCTCCCGCGCCCGGACGGCAGCTGCCGGCCCCCGGCCGCGCCGCCACCGGGCCCCGGCACCCGGGGGCACCCGGGCCCGTTCGAAGTCCGCCACCGCCTCGGCGCCGGGCAGCCCCACCGGCAGGCACAGGGCCAACGCGCCCGTCCCGGCAGCGAGTTCGCGCCCCAGGTGGGGAGCCGGCGCGGCCGCCCGGCGTTGCGCCGATCGCCGGGCCCGTCCTCACCCGCCGGGCAGGCTGTCGGCCGCGAGTCCGGACAGGTCCGGCCGTCCGCCGAGGCGTTGGACGGTCGACCCGGCGGCGGCCGCGGCCAGCCGGCCCGCGGCGGCCACGTCGGGGCCGCGGCGCAGCCCGGTGACCAGGCCCGCGACGAAGGCGTCCCCGGCCCCGGTCGGATCGGCCACCGGCACGTCCGCCAGCGGGAGCAGCAGGTCGCCGTCCGGCCACACCAGCAGGTCGCCCTCGTCGGGCACCGCGAGGGCGACCAGGGCCGGGCCCGCGGCGAGCAGCCGGCGCCCCAGCGCGCGGGCGTCCCGCAGCGAGCGGACGGGACCGTCCGCGAGCAGTTCCGCCTCGGCGGCGTCGGCGCGCAGGACGTCGACCAGGCCCAGCAACTCGCCGCGGACGGCCGGCTCGGGCGCGCCGTCCGCCACCACGCGCGCGCCGCCCCGCCGGGCGAGCCGGGCGGCGGCCAGCAGGGTCGCCGACGGCTGCTGGAGCTGGAGGGAGACGGTGCCGGCGTCCGCGAACGCCGGGCGGGCCCGTTCGAGGTCCTCGACGGTCACCAGGCCCTCCGGCGGGACGTCCTCCAGCAGGCGGCGGCTGCCCGGCGCGTCGACCAGGTCCACCAGCAGGGCGGTCCGCCCGCGCCGGACGACCGCCGCCGTCCCGATCCCGTCCCGGCCCGCCGCGCGCAGCACCGCGTCGCCCGCCCGGTCCTCGCCCACCACGCCGACCAGGCGCACCGGCACGCCCAGCTGGGACAGGCCCACGGCCTGGTTGGCGCCCTTGCCGCCGAGCCCCTCCCAGCGCTCCCCGACCCCGACCGACCCGCCGACCCGCGGCAGACCGTCCGTCCGCAGCACCAGGTCCCGTCCGATCTGGCCGACCACCACGACGCACGTGCCGCCCGGCCCGCCGGCCCGCAGGGTGGAGGTCTCCATCGCCGCTCCCGTCCCGTCCGTCGCCGCACGCTCCCCGCTCCGTGACCGGACAACGGGGCCCGGGGCCGCGCCTGCCCGCCCCGCCGGGCACCGAAACGCCGTCGGCCGAGCCGCCGGAACGCCTCCCGTCGGGTCGGGGCGAGAACGGGCCGCTCAGGCGTGCGTGCGCCGCTCCGCGCCGGGCATCCGCGCGGAGAGCCGGAAGAAGCAGCGGAAGGAACCCGCCATGACCGACCCCGACCGGAAGCAGAAGCAGAAGCAGGAGACACCCGACCTGCCGCCCGACGCCGGGACGGAGGTGCCCGACGCGGCCCCCGTCGCCGACGAGGAGGGCCGCGACCCCACCGAGGGCCCGACCTCCGAGCAGAACCGCACCGCCGCGGACACCACCAAGGCCGAGGGCGAGGACGAACCCCCCGACTGACCGCCCAGCCCGCCCGGCGCCCAGCCCGTCCGACACCCACTCACCCGACGCCCGCCCGCCCCGCGCGGGCGCGGCCCGAGGAGCAGAAGGAGCAGCGCATGACCGAGTACGAACGCTCCCGCACCATGCCGGCCCTCCCGGAACCGGTCTTCGACGAGGCGACCGGCCCCGGACGCCTCGACACCTGGATGCCCCGCGACCTGCACGTCCGGGTCGACGACCCGCCCGCGGCGACCGTGCACGAGGACCGCGGCGACACGGACGAGCGCGCGCTGCTGCGCACCCGGCGCGAACAGCTGCGGATGGAATGGGGCACCCGCGACGACGGCCGCTACGCCGGCTGGCTCCAGGTGGCCGGCCTGGACGGCGGGACCAGCCAGGTGACCGTCCACCTCTCCTTCTTCGACGAGGACTCCGCGCCCCCGCGGGAGACGGTCGAGCAGGAACTGGACGAGAGCCTCGCCCGGCTGGAGGAACAGGTCCGGCTCCGGGCCGACAACGGCGGCTGACCCCCTCCGGCCGTGCGGCACGCCGCTCGACGGCCTCCCGCACGGCCGGAGGGGTGAATCGGGCTGGGCCGCACGGGTGGCCGGGCCGCGTCGGACCGGTGGGAGGGGCGCCCCTCGACCACGCTGTCGGCACGAGCACCCCGAACCAAGGGCGCCGCCCCGCCCGGGACGGCACCCTTCCCGAGACCGAGGAGTCGACCATGTCCCGCACCCGAAAGTACTTCGCCGTCGTCGCGCTGGCCGCCACCGCCGTGCTGGGCACCGCCGGAGCGGCCTCCGCGTCCGCCGGCGCCCAGGGCGTGGCCGCCGGTTCGCCCGGCGTCCTCTCGGGCAACCTGATCCAGATCCCCGTGCACATCCCGGTCAACGTGTGCGGCAACAGCATCGGCGTCATCAGCGCCCTCAACCCGGCCTTCGGCAACTCCTGCGCCAACATCGGCTGACCGGAACCCCCGGCCCCCGCCAGGCCCCTCCCACCCCCGGGAGGGGCCTACGCGCGCGTGCGGCCACCGTCGACGCCCACCCCCACGGCCTGCCGGCCGCCCGCCCGCCCGGAATCCTCTGAGTGCCCGTCAATTCCCATACTTACCAAGGCTGATGAGCCCCGCGCGGTACCGCGCGGGGCTCCTGTGCGTGTCGTGTCCCCGCAGATTCCCGGCGCAGGGGGGTTGACCCGGGCCGTGTTGTACCCAAAGGTGGCTCCGAAATATAAAGGCACGGTTTCGAAATTTTCGAAACCTTCTGTCGTCGGGAGAGCCGCCATGCACCGACCAGCACCGCAGTTCACCACCGGACGCCGGGCCGCCCTCGGGCTGGGCCTGGGGCTGGGCCTCGCCGCCACCCCGCTCGGCCGGGCCCTCGGCCTGACCGCCGACGCCCGGGCCGCCGACGCCCAGGCCGCTGACGCCCAGGCCGCTGACGGCAGCGGCAGCGGCAGTGGCGCTGCCCGGCCGACCGATGCGGGGAGTTGGATCTCCTTCACCCCGCGCGCCGGGTGCCTCCCGCTGGTCGAGGACGGCCGGGCCGCTCCGATCGTGGTCAGCGGGGCGGACCACCCGGGCGTGGTGCGGGTGGTCGGCGACCTCGCGGCCGACCTGGAGCGCGTCACCGGCGTCCGCCCGCAGGTCGTCCGCGACACCGTGCCGCGCGGCCGCACCGCGGTGATCGTCGGCACGATCGGCCGCAGCCCGCTGATCGACCGGCTGGTCGCGGCCGGCCGGCTCGACGTGAGCGGCATCGCCGGCCGCTGGGAGACCTCGCTGCAGGCGGTCGTCGAGCACCCGCTGCCCGGCGTCGACCGGGCCCTGGTGATCGCGGGCAGCGACCAGCGCGGCAGCATCTACGGCGTGTACGACGCCTCCCGCGGCATGGGCGTCTCGCCCTGGTACTGGTGGGACGACGTCGTCCCGCAGCGCCGCGACGCGGTGTACGCGCTGCCCGGGCAGCACACCCAGGGCACCCCGGCGGTGAAGTACCGGGGCGTCTTCATCAACGACGAGAACCCGTCGCTCGGCACCTGGGCGCCCGCGTTCTTCGGCCCGGGCAAGGCGCCCGGCTTCCCCGGCGGCTTCAACGCCGACTTCTACGCCAAGGTCTTCGAGGTGCTGCTGCGGCTGCGCGCCAACTACCTGTGGCCCGCCGTCTGGGGCCGCGCCTTCGCCGAGGACGACCCGCTCAACCACGCCACCGCCACCGCGTACGGCATCGTGATGGGCACCTCGCACGAGGCCCCGATGATGCGCGGCATCGAGGAGTGGAACCGGCACGCCACGCCCGCCGTCCGCGACGCCGCGGGCAACGTCACCACCCCCGGCCACGACCCGTACGGCGGCACCGGCGAGTGGTCGTTCCGCCGCAACGCCGAGGCGGTGAAGGCGTACTGGCGGGACGGCGTGCGGCGGATGGCCGAGCAGGGCATCGAGGGCGTGGTCACCCTCGGCATGCGCGGCAACGGCGACGTCAGCCTGCCCGACGGCGACGGCATCGAGCTGATGTCGGAGATCATCGCCGCCCAGCGGAAGATCCTCGCCGAGGTCACCGGCCGCGACCCGGCCGCGATCCCGCAGGTCTGGACGCTCTACAAGGAGGTCCAGCGCTACTGGGACCGCGGCCTGCGGGTGCCGGACGACGTCACCGTGGTGCTCACCGACGACAACTGGGGCAACGTCCGCAAGCTCCCCGACCCCGCCGAGGGCGCCCGCCCGGGCGGCTACGGCCTCTACTACCACTTCGACTACGTCGGCGTCGGCCGCAACTACAAGTGGGTCGACACCACCTGCCTGCCCAACCTGTGGGAGCAGCTCGACCAGTCGTACGCCCACGGCAACCGCACGCTCTGGGTCGCCAACGTCGGCGACCTCAAGGGCAACGAACTGCCCACCCAGTTCTTCCTCGACTACGCCTGGCAGCCCGAACGCTGGCCGCTGGAGCGGCTGTCCGACTGGGAGGCCGGCTACGCCCGGCAGAACTTCGGCGAGGCCCAGGCCCGGCAGATCGCCGAAGTCCTGTCCACCTACGGGCAGTTGCAGTCGATCCGCAAGCCCGAACTGCTCAACCGCAAGATCACCGTCGACCCGGCCAAGGACCCGGCCACCGACCCGTCCGCGATCCGCTACGACGACCGGGCCACCCCCTTCTCGCTCACCGACTACCGGGAGCTGGAGACGGTCACCGCCCGCTGGCAGGCCCTGGCCGCGGACGCCGAACGCCTCGCCCGCCGCCTGCCCGCCACCGTCCAGGACGCCTGGTACGAACTGGTCGGCTACGAGGTCGCCGCCACCGCCAACCTGTACGCGCTGCGCGCCGCCGAGTTCACCAACCTGCACTACGCGCCGCAGGGACGCGCCCTGGCCAACGACCTCGCCGCCGAGGCCGAGGCCAGGCTCGCCGACGACCTCGCGCTCGCCGAACGCTTCAACACCCGGATCGCGGGCGGCAAGTGGAACGGCTTCCAGACCCAGCCGCACATCGACTACGGCGACGTCGACCGGTACGGCCCCAACGCGCCCTGGCAGCAGCCCGAACGCGACAACGTCGCCCTGCCCGACGTGCTGTTCCCCGCCGTCGCCCGGATCGAACTGCCCGACACCGCCGAGCTGGGCGTCGCCGTCGACGGCTCCGCCGCCTGGTGGCCGCACGAGCAGACCCCCGCCGTGCTCCCGGAGTTCAGCCCCTACCAGAGCCAACCCGCCCAGTACGTCGAGGTGTTCAACCGCGGCCGGCGCCCCTTCGACTACCGCGTCACCACCGGCGCGCCCTGGCTCACCGCGGACCGGCCGAAGGGGCGGATCGACAAGCAGCAGCGGGTCGTCCTCACCGTCGACTGGGCCCGCGCCCCGTACGGCACCACCGAGGTGCCCGTCACCGTCACCGGGCCGGACGGCGCGAACGTCGTCGTCACCGCCCGGGTCAACCGTCCGAAACTTTCGAGGAAAATCCCGGCCGGACACGTCGAGGCCAACGGCTACGTCGCCATCGACGCCGAGCACCACACCCGGGCCGTCGCGGCCGGCGGCGTCTCCTGGCGGACCGTCCCCGGCATCGGCCGCACCACCGCCGGCGTCACCCCCGTCCCGGTCACCGCGCCCCGGCAGACCCCCGGCGGCTCCGGCCCGCGCCTGGAGTACCAGGTGACCCTGTTCACCACCGGCCCGGTCACCGTCTGGGCCCACCTCTCCCCGCGCAACGACGCCCTCGCCACCGGCGGACCGGCCTACGCGGTCTCCTTCGACGACCAGCCCCCGCAGACCGTCGAGACCGTGTCCCAGAGCGGCGCCGACTCCGGCACCATGAACGCCCAGTGGGCCTACGGCACCTCCGACAACGTCCGCCGCAGCGCCACCCGCCACACCCTCACCACCCCCGGCACCCACCGCCTCACCTTCTGGATGGTCGACCCCACCGTCGTCCTGCAACGCCTGGTCATCGACACCGGCGGCCTGCGCCCCAGCCTCCTCGGCCCGCCCGAGAGCCACCGCGCCGGCTGACCGGCCCGGCTGACCGGCTCGGTTGACCGGCTCGGTTGACCGGCCCGGCTGACCGGCCCGGCTGACCGGCCCAGCGGCCGGGAACGCGGCAGCGGCCCGCCGACGGGAGTCGGCGGGCCGCTGGGCGGGCGGGACGGGAGCCGGTCAGGCGGCGGCGGGGGCGGGGAGGTCGAGGCCGCGGGTGGTGACCAGGTGGGCGGTGCCGTCGACCAGGCGGTAGGAGAGGCCGACCACGGCGGTGGTGCCCGCGGCGACCGCGGCGGCCAGGGCGTGCGAACGGTCCAGCAGGAGGGCGACGGTGTGCCGTATGTGCTCGTCGATGAAGTCGGAGTTGTCGGTGTAGCCGGCGGCGTTGGCGGCCAGCACGCTGGGGGTGACCCGCTCGATGACGTCGCGGACGAAGCCCTCGCCGCTGGAGCCCGCGGCGACGGCCTCCCGGGTGGCGCCGACCGCGCCGCAGGAGTCGTGGCCCAGCACGATCACCAGCGGGGTGCCGAGCAGGCTCACGCCGTACTCGATGCTGCCGAGCACCTCCGGGCCCAGCACGTGGCCCGCGGTGCGGACCACGAACAGGTCGCCGAGGCCCTGGTCGAAGATGATCTCGGCGGCGAGGCGGGAGTCGGAGCAGCCGAACAGCACCGCGAACGGCGCCTGGGACGGCGCGGTCTGGGCGCGGCGGGCGGCGTCCTGGTTGGGGTGGTGCGGGGAACCGGCGACGAACCTGCCGTTGCCCGCAAGCAGCATCTCGAAGGCGGCCTGGGGAGTGAGGTGCGCGGCGTCAGTCATGTCCGCAGACTACGTCCCCCGTCCACCCCGGGTCGCGCCCGGGCCATCCCCTGGACATCCCGGCACCAGGAGGAAAACATGATCAACCGGGCGATCGCGGCCGAAATCGTTCGGATACCGGTGTCGGAGTGACGATAATCGCCGCCACTCCGGGGCGATGGTGCGAATACCCTCGCTCCCGGGCCGGCCGCCGGGAGGCGGTTGACCGGCCCTGACCAGGGCGGGAGCCGCGCCGGCGGCGGGGCGGCGGCCCGCCGGGCCCGGAGGGCGGCCGGAGAGCGGCTGGCGCAGCGCTGGAGGCGGGCCGGGGGCGTACGGAGGTGCCGTTCGGCGTGGGCGGGGTGCCGCTCGGCGTGGGCGGGGCGCTGCCGGGCTCCCTGCCGGGGCCGGGGTCAGCACATGTAGTCGGCGCTGCCCTGGTAGCGGGTGCCGGACCAGTTGACGAAGTAGATGTCGTAGACGCCGTGCCGCATGCCGTTGCCCGCGATGTAGGTGGAGGTGCGGAACTGCTGGAACTGGCCGTCGCCGTAGTTGTTGTAGTAGCTGCTGGGGCAGCCCATGCCGCTCAGGTTGGTGGCGGGCGCGGCGGAGGCGGTGCCGGCCAGGCCGAGGGCGAGACCGCCGGTGAGGGCGGTGACGGCGAGGGCGCGGGCGGCGCGGCGGAAGGTCATCGGAACTCCTGGGAACGTCGGTGAGGGGCCGCGGGCGAAGAGGGCGGGGCGGCCGTGCCGGGGGACTCGGGCCCGTCCCGGCGCGAACGATCGTGCTGGGCCCGGCCGTTGCGGGTCAATGGTCTGGACCTCTTGGCCGGAAGCATGGCCGGATCGTGCCGCTCGGCTGGAGGAATGACGATCCGTCAGGTAAGGGGCGGGGCAGTGGTGTTGCGGCCGCTCGGGGGCGGTGCGGGTCAGGCGGGGTGAGGGGCGGCCGGTTCGCGGTAGAGGGACCAGGTGGCGGCGGTGAGGGCGGCGGAGGCGAGCAGGGCCCAGGTGGCCTGGCCGTGGAGGACGAGGGCCGAGCCGGGGACGACGCCGGCCAGCATGGCGAGGGCGGCGAGGAGGCGTCGGCGGCGGCGGGGGGAGCGGGGTTCGGCGGCGAGGCCGGTGAGGGTCATGGTCAGGACGGTGGTGGTGAGGTCGGGGACGCCCAGGCTGCGGACCGTCGCGTTGCGCAGGCCCATGGCCAGGGCGAGCAGGGCGATCACCGGGTACTGGACGTTCCCGCCGGTGCCGGCGGCGAACACCACGGCCGCCGCGGCCAGGTGCAGCGCCGTCTCCGCGACCAGGGCGGGGCGCAGCCGCCCGGCGGTGAGGTGGCCGCCGAGGGCCGCGCCGAGCAGGAACGCGGCGAGCGAGGTGATCGACCCGAGGATGGAGAAGCCGGGCGCCCCGGCCAGGGCGAAGCCGACGACGACCACGTTGCCGGTCATGTTGGCGGCGAAGACGTGCCCGAGCCCGAGGTAGCTGACGGCGTCGATCAGCCCGCTGACCACCGTCAGCCCGTACAGGGCGAGCGCCAGCGGGTCGGCGTCGCCGGTGCCGGCCGCGGCGGCCTTCGGTGCGGACACGGCGCTCCTCCTGGACGGGGCCTGACGGTCTGCCAGCAGTGTGCCGGACCCGCCGCGGTGGCGGCAGGTCCGGCGGCGGCGTGTCAGCGGAGGCCGGCGCAGGGGCGGCTGGCGCGGGGGAGCGTCAGCAGCGGTCGGGGAAGTGGCGGGCCAGGTCGGCCGGTGTGGTGCGCGCTGGGCGGTTGGTGGCGGCGGCGGTGGCGGGGAGGCCGATCGCGTGGTGGGCCTGGGTGAGGGTGGCGGTCCAGTCACCGGTGAAGCGGATCGCCCGGTCGTCGATGTAGACCGCGGCGCCCAGCTTCTTGTTGGTCACCAGCAGGCAGTCGCCCTGCCAGTAGGCGCGCTCCGGGTCCTCGTCGACCAGCGTCTCCAGGCCGGAGTGCTCGCGCAGCCAGCCCGCCACGGCGGCGTGGAAGCGGCGCGGCCGGGCGGTCATGATGAACACCGACCGGACCTTCTTCAGCGCGTGCAGCGACTCGATCGCTCCCGGGACGGGCTTGCCGTAGATCCGGCCGTCCTGCCAGCCGTCGTCGTGCGCGACCAGCGTCTGGTCGAAGTCGATGCCGACGGCGTGCGAGGCGGGCGAGGCGGGGTCGAGCGGTACGACGGTCATGGGACCGGTCTCCTTCGGGTGCGAGTACGGGTGCGGGTGCGGGCGCCGCCGCGGAGGCGGCTTGCGGACGCGGGGTCGGCTCGTGGCCGGTTCGAAGGAGAGGAGTGGGGCGGGGCGGTCCGCTTACCGGGTTCGGCCGCAGAACGTGATCAATACACTCCATGGGGTGATGGGCGCGGGCAAGTGTGCTGGTGGGAGGCCCGGTCGGCGGCGGCATCCGGGGGCGTCCGGCGGCATCCGGGGGGCATCCGGGGGAACGGCTGCCCCGGGCGGGCCGCTCACTCCGGGGTGAGGGCGATCAGCGCGATGTCGTCCGCCAGGTGGTGGCTCCAGTCCCGGACGTCCCGTTCCAGGAAGGACAGCACCGCGGCCGGGCCGCCCGCCCCGAAGGCCGAGAGGCGCTCGGCGGCCGGGTAGAACTCCCGGGACGCGTTGCGGGCCTCGGTCAGGCCGTCGGTGTACAGCAGCAGCGCCACCCCGGCGGGCAGCGGCACCCGCCCGGGCACCGGCACGTCGCCGCCCAGCGCGCCGAAGCCCAGCGGCAGCAGCGCCGGCGCCGCCACCTCCCGCACCCCCGCCGGGCCCAGCGCCAGCGGCGCCAGGTGCCCGCAGTTCACCACCTCCACGTACCCGTCCGCGGCCCGGTGCTGGAGCAGCAGCGCGGTGGCGAACAGCTCCTGGTCGTCGCGGGCCGCCGCGCTGCGCGCCGTGTGCCGGTCCAGCCGGGCCGCGAGTTCGCCGAGGTCCGCGGTCTCGTGCGCCTGGGAGCGGAAGCAGCCCAGCAGGTCGGTGACGGTCTGGACGGCCTGCAGGCCCTTGCCGCGGACGTCGCCGATCAGCAGCCGGGTGCCGTGCGGGGTCTGCACCGCCTCCAGGAAGTCCCCGCCGATGCCCGTGCCCGCCGTGGCCGGCTGGTAGCGGGAGGCCAGCCGCAGGCCGCCCAGCCGCTCCGGGATCGGGTGCAGCACCGCCGCCTGCAACGCCGACGCGCTGGCCCGGCTCGCCGCCAGCCGCTCGCTGCGCTGCCGCCGCCCCCACACCGCCAGCCCCGTCACCACCCCCACCGCCAGCGCCGCGCCCTGCGCCAGCGGACGCTGCGCCAGCTCCGCCCCCGCCAGCACCCGCACCAGCAGCCACTCCGCGGCCGCCGCCCCGACCACCCCCAGCACCACCACCGGCAGCCCCGCGATCAGCGCACCCACCGCGACCACCGCCGCTGCCACCCACAGCAGGTTCTCCGCCTGCCGCCCGCTCGCCCCCAGGCTCACCGCCGACGTGGCGGGCAGCGACTGCGCCGCCGCCGTCCCCAGCAGCACCGACACCGGGTGGAACGCCGCCGCCGTCCCCAGCCGGCCGCGCGGCAGCGCCGACAGGAACCACGCCATCTGCGGCACCTGCGCCATCATCACGCCCACCCCCGTCAGCAGCGCCGACAGCGTGCCCAGCAGCATCCCCGCCGCCCCGCGCATCGGCAGCACGTGGCACAGCGCCAGCCCGATCACGGCCAGCGGCAGCCCCAGCGAGCAGCCCGTCACCGGCGAGACCCGCCGCTCCCGCACCAGCAGGCAGCCCGCCGCCCCGCCCGCCCCGTACGCCGAGACCATCAGCGCGGTCGGCGCCGCGCCCAGGCCCGAGGCCGCCGTCAGCACCGGCAGCGCCAGCAGCACCGCGAGCTGGGTGAAGCCCACCGCCACGCCCGTCGCCAGTGCCATCGAGGTGATCCGCGGCGGCACCGGGAACGGGCGCAGCCGCCAGCGCCGCGCCGTCACCGCCGCGGCGGCCGGCAGCAGTGCCAGCAGGGCCAGCGTCCGCGGGTCCGACCAGCCCCACACCGGGCCCACCTGCAGCGCCGTCACCGCCCCCGCCAGGGCCACCGCCAGCGCGGCCAGGAACACCCGGTCCAGCGGCACCGGCGGATCGCCCGCCTCGGGCAGCCGCCGCAGCGCCAGTACCAGCAGCCCCAGCGCGACCAGCGCGCCCAGGGCCGCGCTCACCCGCAGGCCCGGCATCGACGGGGCGCGCGGGATCAGGTTCGCCGCGCCGAAGAACGCCGCCGACATCACCGCCAGCCAGCCGCCCAGCACCTGCGGCATCCGGCCCGGCGGGTTCAGCGCCGCCACCGAGGCCAGGCACCCCGCGAAGGACGCCGACACCCCGACCAGCACCACCGCCCGGCCCAGCAGGTACGACCAGTCCGAGAACGCCACCGCCTCGACGGCCAGCCCCGCCACCAGCACCCCCAGCGACCAGGCCAGCACCCGGCGCCGCCCCCGGACGTCGCCCGCCCGGCCCGCCGCGAACAGCGACAGCACCATCAGCGCGCCGCCGCCCACCTTCATCCCCACCACCTGCTGCTCGCTCAGCCCGAACCGGACCCGCACCGCGGGCAGCGCCGCCCCCTGCAGCACCGGCGACACCACGTAGAACACCGCGGCCGCCGCCAGCAGCACCCCGACCGAACGGCCCACCCCCACCCGCCCCGGTGCGGACGGGACGCCCGGCGGCACGGGCGCGGGGGAGGGGGCGGCCGTGGGGCTCGCGGCCATCGGGAACCTCGATCCGCTCGGAGGGGAGGGGCCACCCCACTGTGCCAGGTCGAGAACGGCAAACCTCAACAAAACGGACAAAACTCCGACACGGAGAACGCCTGACCGCACAGGCCCGGCGGGCCCGTGCGGAAGGTCCAACAGTCCGGTGCGGCCGTTCACGGCGCCGCCGAGCTGCTCCATACTGGCCGGATGGGTACAGAGACCGAGCCGTTCCGTACCGTTCCCGCCGAGGTGCGGCCCTACCTGGCGGAGCTGGTGCGCCGCACGCGAGCGGTCTGCGGCCCCGGGCTGACCGGGGTGGTCGCGGTCGGCTCCCTCGCGCTCGGCGACTACCGGCACGGCCGCAGCGACGTCGACGTCACGGTCCTCGTGCAGGGAGCGCCGCCGGCCGCGGTCCTGCGGGAACTGGCCGACGCCCTCGACCACCGGCGGCTGCCCTGCCCGGCGGCGGGGCTGGAACTGGTCGTCTACGCCGCGGACTTCGCCCGCCTCCCGTCCGGGGAGGCCGGCTACCTGCTGGACCTCAACACCGGCGCCCACCTGCCGGGCCGGGCCGCCTTCGGCCCGGACGGGGGACCGTCGTTCTGGTACGCCATCGACCGCTCCGTGGCCCACCAGGCCGGCATCGCGCTGTACGGCCCGCCCGCGGCCGAGCTGATCGCCACGCCCGGGCCGGTCGACCTGCACGCCGCGATCCGGGCCTCGGTGCGCGAACACGGCGACGGCGAGGGCCACCTCGCCGACAACCGGGTCCTCAACGGCTGCCGCTCCGTGGTCTACTGCCGCACCGGGCGCTGGCTCGCCAAACGCGAAGCGGCCCGGCAACTCGCCGCCACGGAAGAGCACTTCCGCCCCCTGCTCGAAGCCGCGGTCCACAGCTTCGAACGCCCCCGCACCGCCGCACTGCCCCTACCCGCCCCCCAGGTCCGGGAGTTCCTCACCTGGGCCCGGGCCCGCGTCGACGAGCACGCCCCGGCACCCGGCGCCTGACCGCGCGCCGCCGCCTCCGAGCGGGCCGGGGACAGCGGAGTGCCGGGGTCAGCGGACCACGTCGAAGACGTTCTTCTGGACGCCGTTGGAGTACGTGGCGAACTCGACCAGCTCCAGCTTCTGGGCGTCCTTGTCGGTGTCGCTGAACAGCCGCTTGCCCGCGCCCAGCAGCAGCGGGAACACCAGCAGGTGGTAGCGGTCGACCAGGCCCGCGTCGGAGAGGGCGTGGTTCAGGCGGGCGCTGCCGTGCACGATGATCGGGCCGCCCTCGGTCTCCTTCAGGGCGGCGACCTCCTCCACCGAGCGCAGGATGCTGGTCGGGCCCCAGTCGGAGACCAGGGCGTCCGGGGCGAGGGTGGTCGACACCACGTACTTCGGCAGCTCCTTGTAGTGGGCGAACTCCGCCATGCCCGGCCACACCGGGCTGAACGCCTGGTAGCTGACCCGGCCCAGCAGCATCGCCGCGGCCTGCTCCTGCTCCCGGCCCTTGATCTCGAACGCCTCCGGGACGAACTCGATGTCCTTGAACGTCCAGCCGGAGTTGCGGTAGCCCGGCTCGCCGCCGGGGGCCTCCATCACGCCGTCCAGGGAGACGAAGGCGGTGCTGATCAGGGTGCGCATCGGTGGTACCTCGTTCTTGTGCGAGAGGGGTGTAAGGGATCGGGGAGGGCGGGGTCAGGCGGGGAGCAGGGCGGAGAGCCAGTGCTGCCAGGCCGCCCCGGCGGCGGCCGGGTCGGGGGCCGGTTCGGCGAACAGGTGGTGGAAGAGCAGCAGCACGCCCGGCGGGTGCAGGAAGGCGTACAGGCCGTCGGCGGTGCGGACCTCGAAGCGCTCGCCGTCCGACCACACCAACTCGCCGTCCAGCGGCGGCAGTCCGGCCGGTTCGGCGTGCACCCGGGTGCCGGTCGGCGGGTCGGCGGGCAGGCCGAGGGCGGCGGTCAGCGCGGCCCGGACCGCGCCGGCGGGGCGGTCGGCCGTCGGCTGCACGGCGAACACCGGGACGGCGGTGCGGCCCGCGAAGTGCGCCAGGTACTCGCGCAGCGTGTGCAGGTGGAACGGCCAGCCGCTGCGCAGCGCGTCGTACTCGTCCGCCCAGTCGTCGCCGAGCATGCCGCTGTGCACCACCCGCAGCACGGTGCTGCCGCCGTCGCGGCCCTCGACCAGGTACTCGAAGGCCATGAACCGGCCGTCCGGACCCGGCTCGGTGCGGGTGGCGAAGCGCTTGCCCGGCTCGTACGCGGTGACGGTCGAGGTCTCCCGGTGGCCGCCGGTCTCCATCGCGGCCGTCCCGCCGACCCGGGGGTCGACCTCGTTGCGGCCCATGAACCAGGAGTCGATGCCCGGGCCGGTGGCGATCGCCTCCCAGACCTGCTCCGGGTCGGCCGGCAGCGCCAGCTCGAATTCCAGCTCGAAGGGGTGCGGCACGGTCTCAACTCTCCTGGGGGGAAGGGGTTTCGGTGGGGGAGGGGGAATCCGCGGGGGCGGCGTCGGGGATCTGGTGCAGGCCGACCACCACCCGGTGGACGCGGCCCTGCGGGGCGGACTCGTCGTGGTAGCGGGACACCAGGGCGGTGACCGCCTGCGAGAGCTCGGCGGCGAACGCCGCCCGGTCGGCCGCCGAGGCGAACCGGACCCGGGCGTCGATCCCGAACGAGGCCACCCGCTGCCGGGCCCGGGCCGCGCCCGTCAGCAGCGACCCGACCTCCTGCACCATCCGGGCGCCGAGCGCCAGCAGCCAGCGCGCGGAGAGCTGGTCCGGCGAGCGGGACGGATCCGGGCTGACCGCCGCCAGCGCCGCCGGCGAGATCACGTACGAGGCCGCGGTGGCCCGGTACACCCGCTCCGTCACGCTCCCCTTGCGACGCTCCTCGGCCAGTTCGACCAGGCCGTGCCGCTCCAGCTCCTTCAGGTGGTAGTTGACCTTCTGCCGGGGCAGCCCGAGCCGGGCCGCCAGCATGGCGGCCGAGCCCGGCTCGGCCAGCGCGGCCAGCAGCCGGGCCCGCATCGGATCCAGCGAGGCTTCGGCGGCTGCGGGTTCTTCGATCACAGCGACGTCCAACACCCCTCCAGGATGGTGCCGACAAATTTTTTTGTCAAGGAGGGAGAATTTTTCGGTGGCGGGGTGTCGGGGAG
>NZ_JOGH01000084.1:0-30733 GCF_000721345.1 Kitasatospora sp. NRRL B-11411
GGAGGGGGGGGAGGCGAAGGGGGGGTGCCGTCGAGCAGGGCCAGAGCCGCTTCGGCGTCGGGGCGCCTGGTGTGGTCCTTCTCCAGCAGCGCCAGGACCAGGGCGGTCAGGTGTCCGGCCCGGCGCGGGGCTTCGGGGGTGTGCAGCACCACCGCGGACATGGCCGCCGTCACGCTGTCCCGGGCGAACGGGGAGATCCCTTCGGTCGCCTGGTACAGGGTCACGCCGAGCGCGAACAGGTCACTGGCGGGTACGTCCTTGCCGTCCAAGCGCTCGGGCGCCATATAGGGCAACGATCCGATCAGCACGCCGAAGGTGGTCTGGGCGGTGTCGGTGTGGTGCTTGGCGATGCCGAAGTCGGTCAGCATCACCGTCCCGTCCTCGGCGATCATGATGTTGGCCGGCTTCACGTCCCGGTGCACGATCCCGGCCCGGTGGGCCGCGGCAAGCGCGGACAGCACGGCCACGGCTATCGGTGCCACCTCGTTTACGTCCAGCCGCCCGCGCGCCACGAGTTCCTGGTGCAGTGAACGGCCGTTGACCAGGCGCATCACCAACCACGGTGTGCCGTCCTCGGTGACGACGTCGTGGATGGTCACGATGTTGGGGTGGTCGCGCAACCGGGCGGAGTTGCGGGCCTCGTGCTCGGCACGGGCCACGGCCTTGGCACGTTCGGTCTCGGAGGCCGTCGGGTCGAGCCTCACCTGCTTCACCGCGACCCCGACCCCGAGCACGGTGTCGACCGCCCGCCAGACGGTCCCGAACCCACCGGAACTCAACTCCCGTTCCAGCCGGTACCGCCCACCGATCATTCGCGCCGACGCCCCGTCCTCCAACACATCTCCCCCAGACGGCACTTGGACCGATCCCTCCATTGGGAACAGACTACTGACCGACCAGGGAAAGACGCCGGTACCACTGTCCCAACAGCGTTCCAGAATCCACCCCGTGGCACCTTCCGCCCGTCTCGGAGCGGGCACGACCCACTCCCCCGAGGGGAGAGTCAACCACCAGGACCGGTCAGTGGACAGGCCATCGGTTCGACGCTCGCACGGCGCCCCCTGCCACTGGCCAGGGGCGGGGGGCGCCGTGCAGCCGGTGGGCGTGGCGGTCGGACAAGGCGCCGCCGGGATGGGGTGTGGACGTCCGGATCGCAGTGCTGCTCGAGTCGGCCCCGGGAAAGGGCCGGGAGGTACCTGACGGGGGTGGCGCGGGTCAGTCCGGGTCGGTGGCGAGCAGCTGGACCGCGAGTGCGAAGTCGGGAGCCGCGGCCAGGAGGAGGTGGGCCGCTGTGCTGGGATCGGCCGTGGTGCGGGCCTGCGCGAGGGTCAGCAGTCCCGCGAGCTCCGCGGCGTGGGCGGCCTGGTCGAGGATCTCGTCGGGGCCGAGTTCGCCGCCGGCAGTCAGGTCCCGCACGCGAGCGATCGCCGCGGCCGGGTCGCTGCGCCACAGCGCGGCCACTTCGTCGCCCGAGGAGACCAGGTCGATTTCGGCGGTCTGCTCCACCGTCAGCAGCGGCACCACGGGCGGGTCGGCCGGCTGGTCGGCCGGCGCCGTGAACTCCTCGGCGCGGGCCACCGCCAGCCGCGCGGCATGCGTCCGGGCGGCGTTCGCCTCCTCCTGCCGGACAGCGTCGGGCCAGCGGCGGGCGTCCTCCGCACGGGCCCGATCCAGCGCCAGCGCGGCACCCGAGCTCATCTGCCGGCACGGCAGCAGGGTGACCTCCACGCTGTCCCGCTCGGGGGGAGCGGCAGCAAGCGGGCCGAAGACCGCGCCCGCCGCCCGCGCGCAGTCCTCGATCAGCAGCACCAACTCGGCGATCTGACGGGCGTGGCGGCACTGGCGGGCCGGCCGGGCGGGGCGATCCGATCTCGTCGTGGTCATTTCTGCACTGTGCCGGGCCGCACCCCGCTCAGCGGCGTGTTCCGCACTTCCAACCCCCGGCCGACGGCCAGTCTGGTAACTGCCTAGTGCTGTGACCGGAAACGTTCACCGGTCCGGTGGGTTGGCGTCGGAGTGCCTGGCACCGGTTGGATGGTTCGAACATCCAACCGATGTTCGGAGGTTCGGTGGCAGAACTGGTCAGGGTCCGCGGGCTGTCCGAGGATGAGGGCCGCGGACTGCAACGCATCGTGCGTCGTGGGACGACCAGCGCGGTGCGCTTCCGGCGGGCGATGATCGTGCTGGCGTCGGCCGACGGGAACACGGTCCCGGTGATCGCGCGGCTGATCCAGGCAGACGAGGACACCGTTCGCGACGTCATCCACCGCTTCAACGAGACGGGCATGGCCAGCCTGGACCCTCGATGGGCGGGAGGTCGTCCCCGCCATCCCGGTACTGACGACGAGGACTTCGTCGCGCAGACGGCCACCACCCGTCCGACCGCGCTCGGCCAGCCCTTCACCCGCTGGTCGATCCGCAAACTGGCCGCCTACCTCCGCCGCGTCCACGGCCGCGTCATACGGCTCGGCCGCGAGGCCCTGCGCACCCTGCTGGCCCGCCGCGGGATCACCTTCCAACGCACCAAGACCTGGAGGGACTCCAACGACCCCGACTTCGATGCCAAGCTCGCCCGCATCGAGCACGCCCTCGAACGCTTCCCGGACCGGGTGTTCGCCTTCGACGAGTTCGGACCGCTCGGAATCCGCCCGACCGCCGGATCCGGCTGGATGCCGAAGGGCCGACCGAACCGCCTGCCGGCGACCTACCGCCGCACCCACGGGATCACCTACTTCCACGGCTGCTACTCCGTCGGCGACGACACCCTCTGGGGCGTCAACCACCGCCGCAAGGGCATCGACCACACCTGGGCCGCACTGCGTTCCATCCGCAAGGCCCGCCCGGACGGCGCCCCCGTCTACGTGATCCTGGACAACCTGTCCGCCCACAAGAACTGGCGCATCTGCCGGTGGGCCCACCGCAACCGGGTCGAATTGTGCTTCACTCCGACCTGCACGTCCTGGGCCAACCCCATCGAAGCGCACTTCGGCCCACTGCGGCAGTTCACCATTGCCAACTCCCACCACTCCAACCACACCGTCCAGACCCGCGCACTGCACGCCTACCTGCGCTGGCGCAACACCCACACCCGCGACCCAGACCTCCTCCAGGCCCAACGCCGAGAACGCGCCCGCGTCCGCAGCGAAAAGGGCATCCGCTACGGCGGACGCCCCCTCGCGCGAGCAGCCTGACCACCCACCGACCCGATGAGCGCCCCCGACCGCCGGCTGAACGCTGGACAGCGGGCACTGGAGACCGCATCCCGCAAGAGCAGAAGACCCCCTCCGACCACGGCACCAGCAGGCCACCGGGGCAGTGATCGTCACAGCGCACCTCTACGCTTCGGCGGGTGCAGCAGCTGAGGGAAGGAGTTGTCGATGACCGACTTATCACCAATCGCGGTGTTTCTGGGTGAGCCGACTCCATTGGGTGAGGAGGACACCTACGAGGACCTGGAGCAGAAGTGGGGGCTGCAGCTCCCCCAGGACTTCAAGGATCTCACCCTCGCCTACGGGGACGACTCGATCGCGGGCTACCTCACGATCTTCGGACCCAGGACCTTCTCTGACGGCCATCCGGAGAGCATGCGCAAGACCCTGGAGGCCAGCCCGTCCATTCCCCACCCGATCCTGCCCAGCAAGGGAGGGATGCTGCACTGGGGACACACTCCGTACTCCGACCAGCTGTTTCTCCTGCCCCGGCCGGACGGAAGATGGACGGTCTCCGTGTGGGTACGCATCCACGGCGAGTGGATCGACTACGAGTTGACCTGCGTCGAGTGGCTACGGGGTGCTCTGGCAGAAGAAGTCTCCACCGAGTGGCTACCGGCCTGGGAAGGCAGCTTCGACTGAGCTGCCCCACCAGCGGTCCTACCCGGCACGCGATCCGTTGTGCTGCCCACCCTCCTGGTCGGTCAGCATTCGGATTTCGGCTGACCCGGCCGCCCAGCTCACAACTGTGAACGTTTCCGGTCACAGCACTAGCCGATGCCGGTGACCGTGAGGGAGGTGGTCCAGTTGGACTTGATGGCGGCGACGTAGTGGGTGGGGGCCTGGGCCCAGGTGGTGTCGGCGGCGAGGGTGGCGGGCAGGCGCCGTGGCTAGGGTTCTCCGAGGAGCTCGTCGAGGACGGCCGTGATCTGATGGGGGCTCACTGCGGCCGGGATGGGGACGATGTCTTCATTGGACTCCACCATCGCCACGGCGGGCGTACCGGGGGGAAGGAGGCCGGGGAACCAGGCGATCGTGTCGGCCCAGAACTCGGGGGTGCCGTCGCGGAGGATCAGGTGCCGGTGGTCGAAGTAGCTGCCGTGCCGCGGCTCGCCGTCGATGGTGATCTCGAAATCGATGTAGTCGGCGCGGCTGACGGGCGCGTACTTGTGCCAGGTCTGGACGTCTGGGAAGCGCGTAGCGAGGTGGTGTTGGACGTCGTGCCGGCCGAGCGGCCACGACATGCCTTCGGGGGCGGCGATGAAGATGGCGTCCTGCATGGGTGTGCCTCCGTCAGGGGACGACGCGAACGTTGCTCTTCACGTGGTTCGCGGCGAGCAGGAACTGCCAGTATCCGACGGTTGCCGGGTCGGGGGTGTCCGCTTCGAGGTACTGGGCGTGGTTGGCGGGGTCGTCGATGGCGGCCTGGTACCGGCTGAGTTCGGACTCGTCCTTGGCCAGCAGGAGGTTGGTGTTGAACTTGCCTTCTTGGAGGCCTTGGAGGGAGCGGGGGCTGCAGCCTTGCTTGCGGACGTTCTTGGCGTCGATGATCGCGCCGTCCGAGGGGCGGAATCCGTCCGCCCACACGGTTTCGCCGTTGGCGCCGGACATCAGGAGCTCGGGGGTGCCGACGACGCGGACCTGATAGGCGCGGTCGTCGGCGGTGCCGTAGTTGGGCTGCCGCTGTGGCAGGCCCGCGGCCCAGGTCGAGGCGCCGAACTGCTCGGCAGGGGTGTACATCCGGTACGGGTGCGGCACGGGGGCGGAAACAGGGCCGACGCCGGGTACCGCGAGGGGATTGACCGGCCCCGGCGGCGTGGTAGCGC
Source organism: Kitasatospora sp. NRRL B-11411 (assembly GCF_000721345.1). Taxonomy (NCBI): domain Bacteria; kingdom Bacillati; phylum Actinomycetota; class Actinomycetes; order Kitasatosporales; family Streptomycetaceae; genus Kitasatospora; species Kitasatospora sp. NRRL B-11411. The sequence goes on from NZ_JOGH01000084.1 coordinate 5,036, forward strand.
TGGCGGAGTCGATCCCGGTTGCGGCCGTCACGGCTGCGGCGGCGCCGAGGGTCAGGGACAGGCGCGCGGCCAGGGAGGCCACGACCGCTTCGGCTTCGGCGACAGCCGCCGCGGCGGTCGGCTCGGCTTCAGCGGCCGCCAGTGCCTCGGCTGCGGCGGCGTCGGCGACGAGCGCGGCATCCGCCGCTCCCGCCACGACGTCCGAACCCCCGAAGGTGAAGAACGTGAGGATGACACCGGCCGTGGTGATGATCCCGGCTGCCGTTCCGAGGCCGATGAGGGTGTTGCGGCAGGTGTCGATGGCGTCCGCGTACTGGGTGCACAGGGCGTGCATCTGTCGGCAGGACGCGGACAGGTTCTCCATCAGCGGCAGCGACGGCGACGTGTCGTTGCCGCCGTGCGGCCGGGCGGTGTAGACGGTCGCCGCATACTGCTGGAAGGCGTCGAACGCCTTGCCCTGGCAGTACTCGACGACGTTCGCCGCATGGATGCCGGCATTGGCCTGCGCGTCGTCGAGCAGGGACGCGCACTTCGCCCGGACCTCGCCCGCCTGCCGGAGCCGGTCCGGATCGCCCTGGGGCCAGAACTTCCCGATGACCGGGATCTCGTGGACCTCCTTGACCCGGTCACCATGGGCAGGTTGTTGTGCGCCTCGCTGGGCTCGCACTGCTGCGCGCTCTGCGCCGTGCCGGAGGAGGTGTTGATCTGGCCGGTCACGGCCGCGGCGATCGAGTCCTCGACGGCCAGGTAGTTGGCCGCCATCGTCAGCAGTCGGCCGGAGATCGTGGCCATCCCCTGCCCGGCGGTGCCGATCGCCTTGACGATCGCTTTGGCGGCCGGCTCGTACTTGGCCGCGAAGGAGTGCGCGACGCTGTCGTCCCCGCCATCCCGGAAGACGACGCCAGGTCTCCGGCGAGGCCCGTGGCGATGGCGAAGACGAAGTCCTTGGTGTCCAGGAACTGAACCGACGCCCGGAACACCACACTGGAATCGACGATGAAACCGTCCGCCGGCGGAGCTTGCACAGTCCCCCCTCCCGCTTCTGCGCTACGCGCCAGCCTACGGCAGGCGCAGACACAGCAACACGCTTCGTGACGGCCAGCACCCGGACGGTCGCTGCCCCGGAGCAGCCGTCCCCGCGCGGTCGCGGGCCGGGCGAGCTGCTCGGCCGGCGGGGCCGGGCACGACGTCTGACCGTTTGTCCGGAGAAGTCGATGAGCGACCGAGCTGATCATCAGCACGCCGTGTTGGAGGCCGGGACCGATGCACCCGTCCCGGTCCCAGCCTCCGCCGTCACTTCCCGAATGTCCGCCGCGCCAGATCACGCAGCCCGGCAAAGGCCGATCTGACCTGGGTTGGAGTGGGCTCTACCGCGAAGTAGTAGAGCGTGATGTCCTCCGGGGCGTGCACCCGCAGGGTATCGCTGGATCCGCCCCCTACCCTGTCCAGCTGCAGGTGGTCGTGGTCACCGAGCGGGTACCACCTGCTGATGACGAACGGGCCGTCACCGTTCATGCCCCAGACGTGATCTCCGAAGTGAACAACGCGATTGTCCTTCGTACGAAACCCCGATGTCATGTTTCATGAATACCCCTGTGCCAGGCCCACCGACACAGGATCCCGCTCACCGGATGGTCACACTTTGGCGTGCGTCAGCCGGTGAAGGCGGCCAGCGGGTCGACGGGGCCCACGCAGGCGGGAGACGCCGAGAACGGTGCCGATGCAGGCCCAGGAGACACCGGGGTCGGGCGGTGTCGATGAGGCGATCTCGACGACGTCGACGGCGCGTCAGTCGGCCGCGAAAAATGAGCGCGACCAGGACCTGGTCACGGCCGGGGGCGGGTCGGTAGTCCAAGCTCTCTCCGGGGGCACCGGCCGGGCGCCCTGCTGCAGGCGTGCCGGTCGTCGCCGGTGGCGTAGTGAGCGGTGAGCGTCTCCAGCACGGTCAGCGCAACCGCTTCCGCGCTGAGTGCGGGCCGGTTCGCGGCTCTGGCCGAGCACGGGGTGGAGCGGGCGTGAGCGGCGGTGGGTGGCCACCGGTTTGATGACCACCCGTCTGCTCGCCGTACGGGTGGTGCCCGCCGAGGACTTCATGGGTCGAGTTGGTGAGGGCTCAGCGGGGGGTGGGGCCGGCCAGGACGACCAGCATCGGCAGGAGGGCGCTGAGGGCGACGGCGGTGGTGCGGGCGGGTGCGGCGGCCAGGTGGAGCAGGAGCGGGTCGGTCATGGTGCTGTCCCCTCGGGTCGATGTGGAGATGGGCCGTCCTGGCCCTGGAATCGACCTTGGTGTCTAGGCTCGGTGTTCCCTCCTGGGAGCAGAGGTTTTCCGGGTGGGGAAGTTTCCGGGGTCCGAGGGACGGGGTGGGGATGGTCGACGGCGGTGTGGGCGGCAACGGTCTGGTTCCGAGCGGGAAGGCCGGCTCCCCCGAGGCGGCGCGGGTGCTGGGGGAGCAGTTACGGCGGCTGCGGCAGAACGCGGGGTTGTCCCAGCGGGAGATGGAGGCGTTGCACGGGCGCAGCATCTCCTCGATCTCGCGCTACGAGAACGGGGACCGGTTGCCGTTGATCAGGTATGTGGAGGGGCTGTTGGAGGAGGCGGACCGGCGGGGGACTGCGCCGTTGACCGCTGAGGTGCGGCAGTTGGTGTGGAGTCTGTACGAGTGGGCGCTGGGTCCGGAGGACGGGCGCAACGGGGAGCGGGCCTCGCTGTACTGGCGGGAGCGGGAGTTGCGCGAGGTCCAGGAGCAGGAGGCCCGGGTCGTGCGGCAGCTCGCCGAGCTGGGCCGGCAGGAGGGGGGCGGGTCGTCGAAGAGCAGGTCGTCGAAGGGCGGGCGGCGGGCTGAGGAGATCGGGCGGCGTCACGCGGCGCTGGTCCGGCGGCGGCGCGGGATCCTGGCCGAGATCGACCGCCTCGGCGCCCTGGTCGTGGAGGAGGAGAACGCGTTGCCCGTGCCGGCCGGGCCGCGGCGTGCCGGTTCGCCGGCCGCCGGGAGGGAGGTTGTTCCCCCTGGTGAGGGGCCTGTTTCCGGGGTGGGACAGCGCGTGGTGCCGCTGCGCTGGGTGCTCTCGGTCGGCGGCCTGGTCCTGGTCCTGCTGGTCGCGCTGGTAGTGGCTCTCCTACCGGAACAGCGGCCCATCGAGACGCAGCCCGCCGGCACAACGGCCTCTCCGTTGGTGTCCCACTCCCCCACTCCCGCTCCCTCCCCGTCGCCTTCTCCGTCGCCATCTCCTTCTCCTTCTCCGTCGCCCACGCCTTCCGAGGCCGCGTCGACCACCCCGCCGCCGGTTGTGCGAGTGCGCTGGAAGGGGACGCTGGTCTTCGAGAACGGGGACTACGGCCCATTGGTCAGGTCGTGGGCGCTGGATCCGGTCCCCCCGAGGACGACACTCACCGGGGACATCCAGATGGCGTGCATGCTCGCCTGCCAAGCGGAGCAGTTCATGGGCAACGCGATCGTGGTCTGGGAAGGCACCGGGGTGCCCACGCCCCAGCAGTGCGCCGACCTGCTCAACACCAACCCGGGCCAGGCCAACACCCACGTGCCCTTCGGGTCCACCGCCTGCTTCGCCACCGCCGACCGGCGCCTGGGCTACTTCCGGCCCGTCAGCATGATCCGCGGCGAGGAGAAAGTGGAGACCACCGTCTGGGAGAAGTCCTGACCCGACCCGGCGCCCGGGACCGGGCGCCAGCGCTGCAGGACGTCCTGGTGCCCGCGAGCGAGTCCGCCCTCGCCCGCAGGCCGACCTGTTCACCCCGGGCACGGCGGTACCGGCCCGGTCCACCGCCAGGGAAGAACACGCGAAGCCGCGACGCCAGCACCGGAAGGGCCTGGAGCAGGTGGTGGTCGGGGACAGCGACGGCGTTGGCGAGGTGCGGACGGTGGTGGTCGCGCTGGGCGCCTTCCTCGACGAAGCGAAGAGCCCGCAGGCCCAACTTGGGGCCGGGCCAGCTCGCGGCCCTCGCCGAGCACGGCGTGCAGTGGGCGCGAGCAGCAGCGGGACCGAGGGGCCTGGGCGCCGGGCTACGAGGCGCAGGCTGAAGCAGAGCGGAGGGGCCGTCAGTGCCTGAGCTCTTTCCACCCGACCACCGATCGGAGAGCAGGGCGGTCGCGCGGGGGTTCGCCTGCCGGCGAGATTCCGCAGACTGACCACTCGTCAACGGCAGTTGGCTCGCCGCTCGTCCGAGTCGCCATTGAAAGGGCTCAGTGACACCGTGCCAGGTGCCCTCAGGGTGTACCGGGCGCTGGCTCCGCAAGTACCGGCCGGATCATGGAGTCGATGACCTCGGGGGTCCGGCCGCCGAAGACGCGGGCGGCCGTCCGGCCGTCGCGGTCGATCACCAGGGTGGTGGGGATGGCCTGCGGGTTGAGGTTGCCCTTGGGGAACCTGAGGATCTGGCTGCCGTCCGGGTCGTAGATGCTGGGGAAGGTGACGCCCTTGTTCTTCTCGAAGGCGATGGCGTTGGCCGGGTCGTTGTCCCTGGTGTTGATGCCGAGGAACTGCACGCCCTGGTCCTGGTACTTGGCCCAGAGCTCCTGCAGGCCGGGGGCCTCGGTCCGGCAGGCGTTGCACCAGGAGCCCCAGAGGTTCAGGACGACCACCTTGCCCCGGTAGTCGGACAGCTTGACCGGGGTGCCCTCCAATGTGGCACCCGAAATGTCCGGCGCCTCCTCCCGGTGGCCCGGGGCCGCGACGGCTATCCCGCCTTTGGCGGTCACGAGACCGGTGCCGTTGCTGCTCGACGAGCCGGATGACGAACAGCCGGCCAGGGTCAGCATCAGGATGGCGGCGGCTGCTGCGGACGGGACGCGAAAACGCTTTGTGCCAGACATGGAAAGAGTATGAACGAACCTGATACTGCATCAGTAAGCGGCCGGTGGTGTCAGAACGCTGGCGAGACGGCCGGTGTCGCGCAGCTACTGGCCTACGGGTCCAACGGGTAGGCGAGTGCGGCGAAGACGGCCCCGGCGCCGGCTCGAGGCCGGGCAGTGGCCGCGGAGCACTTCGGTTCGCCCGCTGCCCCGGTGCGGGCCTCCATCGGCGGGTACCCGATCGGGACCTGGCTGGCGGGGCTGCGCGCCCAGGCCGAGGTCCCCGAGGGCGAGAAGGGGGCGCTGGAGCCCGCACGGCGGGCCGCGCTGGAGGCCATCGCCCCGGGGTGGGCGCCGACGTGGCCGATCGCCTGGCAGCGCACCTACGCGGCCGCCAGGGCATGGTGGCTGGAGTCGAACGGCCGAGTCGACTGGGCGCAGCTGCTGGCCCAGACGGTGCTCGAGGGCGAGCAGTTGGGTCGGCGGGTCGCGGCGCAGCGGGCCGGCTTCGACGGTCTGGTCGAGGAGCGGCAGGAGGTGCTGGCCGTGCTCGGGGTCGAGCGGGATCCGGTGTTGGCGGCGCAGGCGGCGGCGAGGACCTGGCGGGCGGCGAAGGCGTGGCCGCAGGTGTCGCAGGCCGACCGATTCCGCCCGGGGCGTCTCCGCGCTGGCCCGGTTCGCCGCCCGGGAAGGGCACGCGAGGCCGCGATGTGAGCACCGGGAGGAGCTGGAGCAGACGGTGGCCGGGGACGGCGACGGCGTGGGGTCGGCGAGGCCCTGCTCGATGCTCTCCTCGAGCAGGGCCTCGCCGGCCTCCGGCGACAGCACGACGCCGCTGCCGGGGGGGTCGGTGCCGCCGTTCGGGCCGGGGCCGGAGTCCATGGCGGGGCGCTACCCGCGGCCGCTGTCACCCGGGGCCGGGCGGTCGGCCGGACGCGTGCAGGGCCGCAGGTGCAGGGTGGCCCCGGGCCCGGCGCGACATTCGATGACGTTCATTGTCCATGGGACGCCATGGACGTCGGTGTCGCTGTTGGTGGCCGCGACCACGACCCGGGTGGGGCCTTCGGCGATCAACTCGTCGATGCCGATGGTCGTGGTGTCCAGCCCGGTCAGCCGGTGTATCCGGTGGCGGCCGGTCCGATGGCGGCCCCCCGGTGGACGCCGCTGTCGGGGTGGCCCCAGTTGAGTTCGACCTCCTGTTCGTCGGCCGGTTCTCCGGCGGTGGCGAAGTTCGGGCCGCCGGGTACTCGCAGGACGGCTTCGTAGAGGCGGCGGACCACATCCTTGTTCTGTTCGGCGGTGGACGTCTCCGTCGGTGCCAACTGGGAGGCCGCCGAGAGCTGACTTGCCGTCACATGGATTGCGGGGAGAAGGAATTGCTGCCCGTCCGCCACCTTCCGGCCGCTCGCCTCCGGCTCTACCGTGGCGGTATGGCTGATCGTGCGCCGCTTCGCCCCGGACCCGACTCCACCACCGACCTCGTCCTCCACGAAGGCGGCGGCTCCTACGCGTGGGTGGCGCCGCTCATCCTGACCGGGGCCGCGCAGTCGCTGATGGTGCCGGTGATGCTCGGCGTCATCACCGTGACGGTCGCCATCGTCGCGCTGGTGATCGGCACCGACGGCGCGACCGTCGCACAGATCGTCCTCGCGATCGTCGCCGTCGAGGTCGCGCTGGCAGCACCGCTGTTCGTGTGGATGGAACTCACCACGGTCCGCCGGCTGCGATTCGCCCCGGCCCAGGCCCCCACCCGGTTCCGGACGGTCCACGCCGCCCGCCCCGGCCCCTGGCAGCCGATCACCCAGCTGTGCGGAGTCCGGCTGGAGCACCAAGTCGCCGCGCCCTACCCGGGGGACCAGCAGCCGGCAACCGATCAACTCACCGTCCGATTCGACCTCGCCGGCGACGAACTGAAGTGGACCCCACCCGCCCTCACCTCACCTCAACGGCTGCACAAGGACCTCACCGCGCTGCTCGGCCCCGCCGGGGTGCGGGTCGAGCTGGTCACCGAACGCACCGTCCGGTCCCGCCCGGGAGGCGGGAGCGGCTGGAGCGGCAGCGGCTCGGCCTCCGCCAACTCCGGCGGCTGCTGACCTCCCCGCCGCGGCCGCGCCGGGGTTCGTCGAGAACGGCCCTACCTGCGGGCGCCGGTGCGCCGGACGATGGTTGACGCCCGGGGTCGGCCGGCAGCCAGACCGCTGGGCATCCGGTCCGGCCGGGCGCGGGTGTTCAGGGTGCCTGCTTCGGTCGTACGGGCCGGCGGGTGGCGGGGGTCCTCATGACCCGGTCGCCGGTTTTGAGCTTCTCGTACGAAACGCCGTCCACGCAGACGGTGAGCTCGCCTCCGTCGTCGGTGCGGATCCGCAACCAGAAGCTTTCGGTCGGGCCGGTGGTGCTGTATCCGGTCCTGGTCCACCGGTCGATGATCTCCCCGGCGTAGGAGTTGTTTGCCGACCTTCTTCGCCGGTCGGCAAACGCCACCAGGGCCAGGATGAGCGGGCCGGCGATGAGGACCAGGAGAATGAGGTACGACATGTGTGCCCCTCGCATCGGCGACAGCGCAGCCTGCTCGCGGCAGCGTACTGCTCGCACGGACATCGACCCAGAACGCTTGCGCAGAAAGACAATTGGGGCCGGTATTGACCCGAAACGGTAAGGACCCGGGCTCGTTGATCCGGGCGTGACGGATCTGGTGGGGGGCGCCGCGGCGGCTGTCGCCGAGGGCTCGGGAGGCTCTGCGGATGCGGGCGGTTGCGGCACTTCGGACGGGCCGGGACCGGCGCGAGGTGGCCGAACTGCTCGGCGTCACTGTGGAGTCGGCGACCGGCTGGTGGGCCGTCCGGCAGGCCGGCGGCCGGGAAGCGCTGGTGTCCAAGAGCCGCGGTCGGCGGGTGGGCGAGCACCAGGTGCTCGATCCGGATCGGCAGCAGGGCGTCCGGCAGGCCCTGATCGACCACCGCCCCGAAGACCTGGGCCTGGGCGGGCAGTTGTGGACCCGCGCGATCGTCGGCGACCTCATCGCCCTGCTGTACCGGGTGCGACTGACCGAGCAAGGCGTGGGCAAGTACCCCAAGCGCTGGGGCCTGCCGTTCCAGCGCCCGGACAAGCGCGCGATCGAGCAGAACCCTGAAGCCGTCCGCGCCCGGCGCGAAGAAGAGGTGGACCACGATCCGCGCGAAGGCCCGGGAAGAAGGCGCCGAAGTGCTGTTCGCCGACCAGAGCGGCGTCCGCTCCGACCAGGTGTCCGGCCGAACCCGGGCACCGCGCGGCCGGACACCGACCATGCGGCGCACGGGCAACCGCTTCCCGGTCGACGCGATGTCCGCGATCAGCCCGCGGGGCCGGATGTGGTTCACCGTTTACCGGATGCCTGCCCTGGGTCTCCGACTGCCCAGGGGCGTCTGTGGGTCGTGTTCTACAGTGGCCGCCGTGACCGAGAATCCGTGGTTCCGTCCTCCCCGCTACTACAACTGGTACAGGTTCGGTCCCGGCGAGCTCGCCTTCCTGTCCGAACTTCGCAAGTGCACCGCCACCTGGACCCTCCCGGTGACCCCCAGCGAGGTGCTGCGCAACGAGGACGAAGCCGCCCTGGTGGCCGTCGCCCACATCAGCGACCCGAAGGGTAGGACCCACCTCGCCACCTTCGGGGTGCACATGGCCGGCCCCACGGTCCGCGGCGACCTGATCGATGGTGACTACGCGATGTACTACCTCCCCGAGGAGCCGACGGGTCTGGCGCTGGAGGCGTCCGGGAACTCCCAGGTGCTCGCCGAAGCAGCGGCCGCGTGGTTCGAGACCGTCCTGCAGAAGCCCATCGTGAGACACGAATGGGACCACGACGGACAGGTCTACGCGATGCTGTACGCGTTCGCCGACACCGGCCAGGGACTGGTCGCGATGTACAACAAAAGCCTCGCGCCGCGCGAGGTGACGGACGCCCTGCTCCCCTACAACTACGGGGCCAACCGCTCCTGGGTCGACGTGGGCAAGCTGGGCCGCTTCGCCGACCCCACCAGCACGGAGCAGGTCTGGGGCCGCCCCCTCGCGTAACGACAGCACCCACGACGACCTACATCTCCACACGGCGAGATCCCTCCTCTCTACGGGGAAGGCGAGAGCCGGGACCCGGCACGCACTGCCGGCGACCTTCGCAGCCCCTGACAACGGGCGTGACACCATCACGGTGCCGACTTGTTGGGACGTCGCCGGCAGATGAGCGCGCAGGCGAGTGAGACGAAGGCGTTGTGGAGGTCGAGGCGCCGTTCCCAGCGGACGGCGAGGCGCTTGAACTGGTGGAGCTGGGCGAAGGTCTGCTCGACGACGTAGCGGAGCTTTCCGAGGCCGATGATGTCGGCCTCGCCGCGGCGGGAGATGACGGGCAGGATCCGGCGTTTGCCCAGTTCGCGGCGGTTGGGGTTGCCGTCGTAGCCCTTGTCGCCGAGCAGGGCGTCCGGGCGCTTGCGGGGGTGGCCGACCCGGCCTGCAACCGGCGGGATGCCGTCGGCCAGGGCGAGGGTCTGGGTGACGTCGTTGACGTTGGCGGTGGTGGTGATCACGTGGAACGGGATGCCGCCGCCGTCGCTGATCAGGTGGTGCTTGCTGCCGCTCTTGCGGCGGTCGACCGGTGACGGGCCGGTGGCTTCGCCCCCTTTTTCGCGCGCACATGGAGCCCAGCTCCGGCGGCAACTGCTGCCGGGTGAGGCCGGTGTGCAGCACGAACAGGATGCCACGCCGGCAGCAGCTCGATCCTGGCCCGCAGCTCGTCGCCCACGACCCACGGCTTGTTGCTCACGCCATCACGAACGGACGCGTCGTCACACCGGTTACGCCCCACCGGCAACGATCAGCAAGATCGTGTGACGAATTCTCAACGCGGTGTCGGAAGGAGACCGCCGGTCGCAGCGGGCCCTGTCAGGGGTGGAGCAGGTCACGGAGGCGGGCGGCGGCAATGGCAGCCTGGCCGAGGCTGAGGCCGCCGTCGTTGCACGGGACGACCGCGTTCCGGTAGACCGTGAAGCCATCGGCCTGCAGTTCGGTGGTGAGCAGGCCGAGCAGCAGGGTGTTCTGGAAGACGCCGCCGCTCAGCGCCACCCTGTCGAGCCCGTGCCGACGTCGGGCGGCCCGACAATGGGCGGCCAGTACTGTCGCGAGCCGGACGTGGAAACGGTGGGCAGTCTCGGCGAGCCCGCAGCCCGCGCGCAGGTCCTCGACAAGGGCACGGACCAGCGCCGGCGTGTCGATCGGCCCGCCCTCGGCGAGAGCCCCGTCGGTCGGCGGTAGCGCACGGGTGGGTGCCCGATGGCGCAAGGCGAGTTCCTCCAGCGCGACTGCGGCCTGTCCCTCGTACTGGTTGTGGTGGCGCAGGCCGAGGATCGCGGAGACCGCGTCGAACAGGCGGCCCGCGCTGGACGTGAGCGGTGAGGCGGCTCGGTCGGCGATCAGGCGGTCAAGGGCGGCGGTGCGCTCCGGCGGCAGTTCGCGCAGCAGCGGCAGCGCGGCGGGGTCGGCGTCGTCGCCGAACGCCGCCCGCAGGTACACGTAGCCGAGCATCCACGGCCGCCGGACCGCCTGCCGAGCGCCGGGCAGCGGTACCGGGGTGAGGTGCGCGAACCGGGAGAACCCTCGCAGGCCACCGACCAGCACCTCGCCGCCCCAGATGGTGCCGTCCGGTCCGTGGCCGGTGCCGTCGGCGGCGACGCCGATCACCTGACCGGTGATCCGGTGCTCGGCCATGACGCTGGCGATGTGCGCCTCGTGGTGCTGGACGCCGATCTTCACCGGTATCCCCGATTCGAGGGCGTAGCGGGTCGAGCGGTAGCGCGGGTGGTAGTCGTGCACGACGACGACGGGAGCGACGTCGAACAGGCGACGGTAGTGCTCGACGGTCCGTGCGTACGACTCGGCGGCACGCGGCGCGTCGAGCTTCCCGATGTGGTGGCTGACGAACGCCTGGTCGTCCTTGACGAGGCAGAAGGTCGCCTTGTTGTTGGAGCCGCAGGCCAGCAGGGGTACGGGTGACGCCTCCGGCAGGGTGACCGGGGCGGGGGCGTGGCCACGGGCCCGGCGCAGCACCTGCGGCCCGCCGGGCGCCATCCGGACCAGCGAGTCGTCGCACCGCATGTGGATCGGCCGGTCGTGGAGCAGCACGGCGTCGGCGATGCCGGGCAACTGTGCCAGTGCGTCCTCGTCGCGGTAGACGATCGGGTCGTCCGAGGCGTTCGCACTCGTCATCACCAGTACGGCGGGCCGGTCCACCGGCCGCACGGCCCGGTAGGCGTCCAGCAGCACGTGGTGCATCGGCGTGTAGGGGAGCATGACCCCGAGGGTCCCGGTGTCGGGGGCGACGGGCGTCATGTCCGTCGGGCCGTGGTGCCGGCGCAGCAGGACGATCGGTCGTTGAGGGGATTCCAGCAACCGTCGCTCCTCGGCGGAGATCGCGCACAGCGACTCGGCGGTGGCCAGGTCGGGCACCATGACGGCCAGCGGTTTCGCTTCCCGGCCCTTGCGTTGTCGCAGCTCCGCCACGGCTGTCGGGTCGGTGGCGTCGCAGGCCAGGTGGAAGCCGCCGAGGCCCTTCACGGCGAGGATCCCGCCGTCGGCGAGCAGCCGTGCCGCCCGGTCGAGCGGCCCGTCGCCCGGCCCGGGCTGCTCGCGCCGGTCGGCGAAGGAGAGTCGGGGGCCGCAGTCGGGGCAGGCGTTCGGCTGGGCGTGGAAGCGGCGGTCGGCGGGGTCGGTGTACTCGGCGCGGCAGCGGGCGCAGAGCGGGAAGCCGCTCATCGTGGTGTTGGCGCGGTCGTACGGGATGTCCCGGGAGATGGTGAACCGCGGCCCGCAGTTGGTGCAGTTGATGAACGGGTAGCGGTGGCGCCGGTCGGCCGGGTCCAGCAGTTCGGCCAGGCAGTCCGCGCAGATCGCGGAGTCCGGTGCGATCAGGGTGTTGCGCTGCTCGTGGTGGCCCCGGCTGGCGACGATGGTGAACTCCTCGCCGCCGCGGGGTGCCAGGTCCTGCTCGGTGATCCCGTCCACCCGCGCGAGCGGCGGGGCCTGGTCGCGCAGCGCGGTGACGAATGCCGACACGTCCTTCGGGGCGCCCTCGGCCTCGATGAAGACCCCGTCCGCGTCGTTGCCGACGAAACCGGTGAGCCGGTGGCGCCGGGCCTCCTGGTAGACGAACGGCCGGAAGCCGACGCCCTGGACGATGCCGCGGACCCGGATTCGCCGGCGCTGGAGGGTTGTCCGCATGTCGCTCCTCAGGATTCGGGTCGGGCGGGCGCGGGGACACCGCCACGGGTCGGGCGCGGGTCCGGTCGGCCTCGCCGTTCCAGGCGCGCCAGGTAGTGCGGGCCGTCCGCGGTCACCTCGGCCAGGGTCCAGCCGGTGCCGACGGCCAACTGCTCCAGTTCGGTGGGGGAGGCGAGCAGGTAGTCGAACCAGTCCGTGGCGACCGCCCCGTCGCGGACACGGAAGCGCTGCTGGCCGGGTAGCCGCCCGGCGGCCCGGTTCGCGTCGGCGTACCGGGCGTGTTCGGGGCTCTTCAGCCGCTCCGGGTCGATGCCGACGCCCAGCAGCACCCCGTCCGCCGTGGTCAGGTCGGCGAGCAGCGCGAGCAGCCGCGGTGCCTGCTCGCGGTTGCCCAGCAGACCGAGGTTCTGGCCGCCGAGCAGGACGGTGTCGAACCTGCCCAGGTCGGGCTGCAACTCGTCCAGCCGGGCCTCCAGCACCTCCACCCCGCGCTCGCGGGCCACCGCGGCCGCGCCCGCTGACGGCTCCACGCCGAGCACGGGCAGGTGACGGGCACGCATGTGCACCGCGTGCCGCCCCGGACCGCAGCCGACGTCGAGCACCCGCCCTCGGGCCTCCTCGACCGCCAGGCGCTCCACGGCGTTCCACTCCGCCGGTCCGGTGAAGTACCGGCCGGAGTCGTGGACCGTCAACAGCCCGTCGTCGCGCTCGATGACCTCGTGGGCCGCGCCCGGTGCCCCGCCCCGTCGCCACGCCCGGCGCACCGCGTTCCCGAACGCGTCCCCGACCGGCACCACCGGTCCGTGGGCACGGGGGGACGACCGGTCCGCCGTCGCCGGGGGGCAGGAGCCAACGGGTCGACCCGCAGCCTCGTTCGACGCGTACGTCTCGTGGTTCTGGTCCCTCATCAGTCTTCCTCCCATTCGACCGGCAGGGTGCGGTGTCCGCGCAGCGGCGAGCGGGCCAGCAGGACGACGGGCAGCGCCATCAGCGCGACGCCCGCCCAGAGGGCGGCGGCCGCGGACCAGGACGTGGCCAGCAGGCCGCCCAGCAGCGCCCCCAGCGGGGTGGTGCCCTGGGTGACGACGCCGGCCGCTGCGGCGACCCGGGCCATGTAGCGGGTCGGTGTCACCCGGGCCCGCAGGCCCGCGGAGGCGATCGCCCGTCCGACCACGACGAAGCCGATCAGTACCTGGGCGGCCGCGACCAGCGGCACCGCCGCACCCGGCGCGAGCCCGGCGAGCGGCGCGCCGACGGCCGCGACCGGGGCCAACGCGGAGAACACGAAGACCATCCGGATCTCGCCGAGCCGCCGCCGCAGCCGGGGACCGACCAGCGAGGACAGCACGCCCGCCGCGGCGCCCGCCGTCGACAGCGCGCCGTACAACCACGGCGCGAGGCCGAGGTCGTGCAGCAGGAACACCGGCAGGACCGCCAGGATCACGCCCGCGCCCAGGTTGTTGAGCGCCGCCTGGGCCATCAGCAGCCGCACCAGTGGCTGACGGGTCGTCACCCGGATTCCCGCGGCGATGTCGTGGCGCAATCGGCGCGTCCCGTCGGCGGGCCGGGCCACGTCCCTCGCCGGGCGGACGCCGCGCACCAGCAGGCTGGACAGCAGGTGCAGGCAGGCGGCGAGGCCGTACAGCAGCGGGGCCGGGACGGCTTGGGTGAGCAGGCCGGCCGTGCCGGGGGAGACCGTCCGGATCGTGTTCTCGGAGGTCTGCAGCCGGGCGTTGGCGTCGGCGACCCGGCGCTTGGAGACCAGCAGCGGCAGCACGCTGGTGTGAGCGACGTCGAAGAAGACCCCCGCCACGCTGGCGACGAAGGCGACCGCGAACAGCTGGGGGATCGTCAGGCAGCCCAGTGCGTACGTCGCCGGGACGCTGGCGAACGCCAGCGCGTAGGCCAGGTCGGCGGCCAGCAGGACCGTCCGCTTGCGCCACCGGTCGACCCAGGCCCCGGCCGGCAAGCCCACCAGCAGGTAGCCGAGCCGGGTGAACACCGCGACCAGGCTCGCCTCCAGGGCCGTCGCGTGCAGCAGCACCACGGCGGTGACGGGCAGCGAGAATCCGGCCACCTCGGCCGCGGTGTCCCGGAACCCGTTCGCCGTCCACAGCCGTCGGAACCGCGGGTCCCGCAGCACTTCCGAGTCGCCGTCCGCGCCGCGGGCCGGTCCCGTCCGGGCCTGCTCGCCGGTTCCGGTCACCACACCCGGTCCGTCCCTTCGAGAGCGCCGTCGCCGACGGCACCGGCCGCCAGCGCGGCCCGGTCGGTCTTCCCGCTACTGAGCCGGGGGAAGTCCCCGGTGAGGACGAACAGCCGGGCCGGCACCAGGTAGGACGGCAGCGCGGCGCGGACGGCGGCCGCCAGCCCGGACGACGGCCCGGGCGGCCGCTCGGCCGGCCGGACGAAGCCGACGACCGCGGCGCCGAGCAGGTCGTCGGGTACCGCCACCGCCACGCACGACCGCACCTCGGGCAGCGCGCCGATCAACGCCTCCACCTCGCCGAGCTCGATCCGGTACCCGCGTGATTTGACCTGCTGGTCGGTCCGGCCGAGGTAGGCCAGCAGACCGTCGGCGTCGCGCCGGACCAGGTCTCCGGTGGGGTACCAGGTCCGCCCGTCGGCGGTGCGGACGAACACCTCCCGCCCGTCGGCGTAGCCCGCCATGAGGGTGGCCCCGCGCACCAGCAACCGGCCCGGTTCGCCGTCGGCGACCTGCTCCGAACGGTCGTCGACGATCAGGAGTTCGGCTCCCGCGGCGGCCCGGCCGATCGGAGCCGGCCGGTTCGGCCCGTGGTCCGGCGGGAGCTCGTACGAGGCGCACACGTTGGTCTCGGTCGGCCCGTACCAGTTCCACACCCGCAGACCGGGCAGCACCGTGCGCAGGCGGTCCACGTCGGCCGGGCGGAGTGCCTCGCCCGCGAACACGGCCGCGCGCAGGCCCTTCAGCTCCGACAGCAGCTCCGTCCCGCGGGCGGTCAGCCAGGCCAGCGCGGACGGCACCGTGTACCAGACGGTGGCGCCGGAGCGCCGCAGGAAGTCGGCGTAGCCCGCCGGGAACGGGGCCACGGACGGTGGCAGCACCGCCACGGCCGCGCCCACCCGGCACGCCCCGAACAGGTCGAGGGTCGACAGGTCGAAGTGCAGCGGTGCCGAGTTGAGCAGCACGTCGTCCGGGCCGAGGCCGAGTTCGGACACCCCCCAGTCCACGAACGCCGCCGCGCTGTCGTGGGTGTGGACCACGCCCTTCGGCACCCCTGTGCTGCCCGAGGTGTGCAGGACGTAGGCGGGCTGCTCGGCAGGGACGGCGCGGGGCTCCGGGACGAGGGCGATCCACAGTTCGGTGGCCCCGGTTGTCGGCAGCGGCGACCAACTCGGACCGGCGCCGACCGCCTCCCACGCCGACCGGGCGGGCCCGTCGGCGATGACGGCCCGCGGACGCAGCCGCTCCACCAGCCGCGCCGCCCGGCCCGCGGGGCCGTCCGGGTCCAGCGGCGCGTAGCCGGCGCCCGCCCGTAGTACCGCGTGCACCACCGCCACGGCGGTTGCGGACCTGCTCCCGCACCACGCGACGGCGTCACCCGGCCGTACTCCGTGCGCGCGCAGCGCTCCGGCCAGGACGTCCACCGCCGCGTCCAGTTCGGCGTAGCTCAGCGCGCCGGAGCCGTCGATCACCGCGGTTCGCCCGCCGTGCAGGTCGGCCGTGCGGCGCAGGTCGGCGGTGAGCCGCCGCTCGGCGGCCATCAGCGGCCCTTGGTGGCGAGGAAGGCCCGGATCGCGGTGACGGAGTGGAAGTTGCGGGGCAGCACCTCGGTGTCCCGGATCGACACGCCGAGCTCGTGCTCCAACCGGGCCACCACACCGACCAGCGCCAGCGAGTCGAGGACCCGTTCCAGGATCAGCTCGGTGCCGTCGTCGCCGGTGAAGGCCGGTGCCGCGGCCCGGACCGCGGCCCGGACGGTCTCCAGGACCGGGTCGGCGGCGCTCACAGGCCCCACCCCTCAGCGATCACCTTCACCTGCATGTCCTCCGTTCCCGAGTAGAAGCGGCTGGCCAGCGCGTCCTGCAGCAACTGGGCGATCCCGGTGCTGGGCAGCACCGCGTAGCCGCCGTACAGATCGGCCAGGCGCCGGCCCAGTCGGCCGAACTCCCGGCTTACGTGGAGCTTCGTCAAGGCGGCACGCCGGTGCGTCAGTTCACCCAGGTCGGCGAGCCGAGCGGTGCCGTGCAGCACTTCCCGGGCGGTGGTGACGGACAGTTCGGCGTCGACCAGCCGCTCCCTCACGGAGTCGAACGCGCCGATCGGGCGGCCGAACTGCACCCGGTGGCGGGCGTGCTCGACGGCGCGGGCGAGCGCGCCGGCCATCAGGCCCACGGCCGGGGCCAGGATCATGGCCCGCTCGTGGCGCATCGCGTGCATCAGCACCGCGAACCCGGCTCCCTCACCGCCCAGGCAGGCGTCGGGCCCGACCCGGACGCCGTCGAACTGCACCGGGGCCATCGCGGCCCCGGCCGGTCCCACCTGGGCGAGCGCCGGCCCCACCGTCAGGCCCGCCGTGCCGCGCGGCACCAGGAACGCCGACAGCGCGCCGAGCGCGCTGCCCGCGCCGGTGCGGGCCAGCACCAGGAACACGTCGGCGAACGGGGCGTTGGTGACGAACGCCTTCGCCCCGTCGAGCCGCCACCGCCCCGCGTCGTCCCGCTCGGCACGGGTCCGCATCGAGAACACGTCCGAACCGGCTCCGTCCTCGGTGGCCGCGAACGCGCCCACCACCGAGCCCGTCAGCATGCCGGGCAGCAGCGCCGCGTGCTGCCCGGGCGTGCCGAAGGCCAGCAGCGGCTCCTGGCAGGCCCACAGGTGCGCGGCCATGCCGAACAGCAGCCCGCCCGGCTCGTCGGCGCCCGCCAGCACCGCCGCCTCACCGGCCGCTTCCCAGGCGCGGCACGTCGCCAGGTAGCCGGCCCCCGCCCCGCCGGATCCGGTCGGGACGGACAGCGACAGCAGACCCAGCCCGGCCCCCGCGGCCCAGTCGGCCCGGGTCGGCCGCGCCGCGGCCGCCCAGCTCCGCACTCCGGGCAACCATGCGGTGAACGCTTCGGCGGGGGCCGGACCGGCGGCCCGCTCCGTCAGCACGCCGCTTCCCAACTGAACGCCTGCAGCGAGGACACCAGGCCGTGCCGGGCGAACGCCTCGGGCAGCCGGCCCGGGGGCGCCAGGGCGAGCACCTCCGTCTCCGGGCCCACCCCGGCGGGGGACCGCAGCCAGGTCAGCACCTGGTCCACCGCGCCGGTCCCGCGGAACCGCGCGCCGAGCTTGAACTCGTGCAGCAGGACCCGGTGCGCGGTGCCCGGCCGCAGCCGCCCCAACGCGGTCAGCGCGAAGACGGCGGCGATCTCGCCCCCCGTCTCCAACGCGTAGTACGCGGTGGCACCGGCCGGGCCCGTCCGGGCGAGCCGGGACGCCATCTCGGCCTCCCGCTCCGTCCCGTACAACGCACCGACCGCGGCGGCGTCCGTCACCCCGACGGGCCGCACCCTCCGTTGCTCAGCCACCGGCCACCGCCGACATGATCAGCATCCGGGTGCCGGACGGCAGCACCGTGTCGAACGACCGGAGGCTGCGGACGTCGGCGTCGTCGACGTACAGGTTGACGAACGGCAGCGGGCGGCCGGACGAGTCGAACACGTGCCGGGCCAGGTCCGGGAAGCGGGTGCGGATGCCGTTCAGGACCTGGGGCAGCGCACCCCCCTCGACCGTGAAGTGCCGCAGGTTGCCGGTGAACCGGGCCAGTGGGGCGGACAGTTCGACCTCGACCGGGCCGACCGCCCCGCGCTCCCAGTCGTCCAGGGCCGTCCGCAGCTGGCTCCCGTAGTCGGCATCGGCGATGAAGCCGTGCCCGCGCCCGTTGCGCAGCAGCACGGCCCGGGCCCGGTCGTCGCCGTCGAAGGCCCGCATGATGGGACGCAGGTGCTCCAACGCGTAGTAGGAGTCCAGCTCGGAGACCAGCGCGTGCAGCCGGTGCCGGGCCCCGCCCGCGCCCCAGTCCGCCAGCAGGTCGACCGTCGGCCGGGGCGCCGCCATCGACGGCAGTCCGGACCACGGCCGGGCCTCCTGCTCCCACTGCGGCAGCACCGCCGGATCGTTGTGCGGGGAGACGACGAACGCCAGTCCGTCCCGCCCGGACCGCACCAGGTACTTGATCGCCGCGTAACCGCCCGACGAGAGCCCGTGCCAGACCGTTCCGGACAGCCCGTGCCGGTGCAGCAGCTCAGCCTGCAACGCGTGCACCTGCGGCAGGAACTCGTCCTCGCCGAGCAGGTACCAGCCGCACGCCGAGTCCGGGGTGAGCCGGTGGATCGGATCGGACAGGAACAGGCAGGCCGCGTCCAGCGTCCGGGCCCAGGCCCGGCGGGCGAAGACCGGCGGCACCTGTGATTCGATCCGGCTCAGTCCGTGGCAGAACACGTGCAGGTAGGGGCTCGCGGGCCGGTCCGGCACGTCGACCAGGTAGTCCAGCCGGTAGCCCTCGGAGTGGCGGAACCGGCCCTGCTCGGAGCTCATGGCTTCTCCTGTCCTAACCCAAGTAGTGACGGTCGGGGTCCCGGGGGATCACCGCGGGGAACAGCAGTGCACGGCGGCGCGGAGCGGGGCCGTCCTCGACGGGGACCAGCCGACCGGTCCCCCGCTCCGGCCGGAGCAGCCGCGGTGAGAACGACACCGCGTGTCGGCGCGCCGTCCGTTCGAGGCTGAACGCGACCAGCTCGTGGACCGCCCGGTCGGGTCTGGTGACCTCGTGGACGAACTCGCCCCTGACGGTGCGCAGCAGGGCTGCGGGAATCCGCTCCGGCAACGAGAGCAGGTAGTACCGCGGTCCGGAGCCGAGCCGGACCCGGTCCAGCCAGGTCCGGCCGAACGGTCGCAGGCTGCTGAACATCGCGAAGCTCCACTCGAGTTTCAGGCCGGCCACGACGAGCGCCAGGTTCACCGCGAACGCCCCCGCGACCGCCGCGTCCACCACGCCGCCGTCGGCCGTGGACCAGGCCGACGGGGCCCCGGCCGCCAGCGCGCTCGCGCACAGCACACCGAACACGCCGCCTTTGCCCGCGTCCCGCAGGACGGTCCGGGTCGGGCGCGGCCCGGCGGCCGTCCGGCCCAGCGCGGCCGCCGACAGCGCGCCCAGCAGCGACGCCGCCGCCGTTCCCGGCCCGAACGGGACGAGCTGGCCGTGCGCGGGGTCGCAGAGCGCGGTGCCCCACAGCGCCAGCGCGACCACCGAGAAGGTGAAGTTGCCGGACACCCCGAACACCCAGTGCATGCCGATCGCGGCGAACAGTCCGGCCCTCGCCCACGACGTCTGCCACAGGCTCGCGCCGACGGCGGCCTCCACCACCACCACGGCCACCGGTGCGGCCACCAGCACCCGGCGGGGCAGCGAGACGCCGTGCAGCCCGGCGTAGAAAGCGGTCACCAGCCGGCCGGCGCTGCGGTCCGAGCGCAGGTACTCGGCGTTCACCTTGAACAGCGCCGCCGACAGGTACACGCCGATCAGCAGGTCGCGCGCGAGCACCGGGTCCAGCCGTGCGGGCAGCACCGCCATCGCCACCACCGCGACCGAGCCCAGCCACACGTGATTGGCGAGCCGCCGCTGCACTGACAGCAGCCACAGCGCCGTGAGGACGGCCGCGACCGCCCGGCCCGCCGCCCAGGGCAGCGCCGCGGCCGTCACGGCGGCGGGCAACGCACCGACGGCCACGGTGCCGGTGGCCCGGCGCGGCATCCGCACTCCCCACACCGGGGCGAAGTTGTAGAACGCGTCGGCGGTTCCCCGGTCCCACAGCCGGTCCAGCTGGTGGACCAGCAGCGCGGCGGCCACCACGGTCTCCGGCGCCAACCGCAGTCCGGCCGTCACCGCTCCGCCCCCTTGCTCTTCCTCGTGGCGCTAGTGGCCAAGGGTCCGTCCCTCCGACCAGGCGAGGCCCGGGCAGACCACCCGGACCACGCTGAACAGTTCGGGCCGGGACGACAGGTCGACGGTCAGCACCGGGCGGGCGGTCACCGCTTCCACCCGCGCCACCAGCGAGGCCAACTCCCCTTCCATGTCGGCGTCCTCCCGGCGGTGTCCGGCCGACAGCCGGTCCCACGGCACGCCTGCCCCGCGGCCCCGGAAGCCGGGGTCCGCGACCGCGTCGCGGACCACCTGCTGGGCGGAGGGTATGTCGTCGCGGGTCGCGGTGATCTCCGTCAGCCGGCTCTGCACCGCCTCCGTGACCGCCCGGGACAGCGCCACGGACGGGTCTGCGTGGCTGCCCGAACCCGCGCAGACGATCGGGAACAGCGGCGACCACACCCGGGCCGCGAACGTGGGCACCTGGTAGCGGTTCGGGAGGAACGCCAATTCGTAGGAGACCGCGGCTGCGTCCAACCGGTCCAGGAGCGCGCGCAGGTGTCCGTCCGGCACGCTCGCCGGATCGACCGGAACGCCCCCGGCCCGCGGCCCGCCCAGGCCCGCCAGCACGTCCCGCTCCACGGCCTCGTACAGTCCGTGCAGGGCGGCCTCGGTCCAGGTGTTGCCGGAGGCCAGCCCCGTGCTGCCGGACCGGAAGATCCTCGGCCGCCAGAAGTGCCCGCCGGCGAACGACAGCCGGACCACGTCGAACGGCACCATCACCGACGACCCGTCGGCCGGCCGGTGCGCGGCGACCCACTCCAGCCGCAGCTGCTCGACGTCCGGCACGGGCAGACCGCCGGCCGCCGACGGCAGCTCGTCCAGCCGGTACGGCAGCGCCAGGTCGGCCGCCACTGCCCGTTCCCGGGGCAGCTCGGGCCGCTCCGCGTGCCGGAGTTCGATCGACTCCATCACCGCGGACAGCCGGGCCAGCAGCTCCGTCGCGCCCTTCCCCTGCGAGACGGCGAGTGTCTCCGAATCCGGCCTGGCAGCCAGCACCACCGGGATGCCGATCACGTCCAGCCGCGTCACATCGGCGACCCGGGTGATGCCGAACCCGGCCAGCAGCGGCGCGATCCGGGCCCAGGTGGTCTCCGGAGCGACCGCACGCCGGGTCCCCGGCAGCAGGAGCTCAGCCACGCTCGCCCCCCGCGCTCCGGGCGGCGGCCGCCGCCGCCGTCAGGAAGCCGACCGCGAACGGCCGCAGGGCGTCGGCGGCCTGCCGCGGGGAGGCGAACCCGCGGCGCGCGCACTCGGTGGCGTCGGCCGCCACCACGCCCCAGATTCCGGCGAGCAGCCGCAGGCACACCGCGTCCGGGATGCTGCCCAGGCTGCGGTCCGGATGCGCCCGCAGGTGGTCGGCTCCCTGCGCCAGGTACTGGTCGAGGACCGACCGGTCTGCGGCGTCCTCCCGTCCGAGCAGCAGCGCGGCCTGCCGACGGTCCGTCAGTTCCGGGGTGGGACAGAGCAGTCGCACGACGCGCAGCCGCCCCTCCGGGCAGTCGGGCCAGGCCGCGGCGGACCGGCCCAGTGTCCGCTCCAGGTGGTCGCGCAACCCGGCGGGCTCCGCCAGATCGTTCAGGTACTCCCACCACACCTCGGGGAAGCCCGGGTCGAAGATCTGCTGGTAGGCGAGCCTGGCCGCGAGTCCGGTGAACCGGTTGCGCCAACGCCGTTCGAACTCGGTCCGCCAGGACCGGTCGCCCGCCCCCGGACGGGGGCCGGCGGCCGCTCGGTCGCGCTGCGCCGCGGAGGCCACCCGCAGGGCCCGCACGCTGTCGCGCAGCTTCTGGTCGAACGCCCGCGGGTCGCACCGAACCCGCTCCTGGTACCAGGCGGCGAATCCGGGTTGCCCGTGCTCGGCGGCGATCTCCACCACCCTCGTCTCGGTGCGCAGCGGGTAGTACTCCCGCGCCCAGCGGTCGAGCATCGGTCCGGTGTCCGCGGACGCCAGCACCCCGGCCCGAACCGCCGCGGCGGCGGCCGCGCGCAGATTGACGAGCGGGACGCTGAGCGGAGTCATCGCCCCGGAGTCGGCGTGCGCCACGGCGACCTCGTCGTCGCCGGTGAGCACCCCGTCGCGGTACCAGCCGTACACGTCACCGACGCCCACCATGCCGAACGGCGCCAGCTCCACCGCGCGCAGGGCGCCGATGCTGGCCGCGCCGACCACGTGCACGCCCCGGTCCAGGGCGTCGAGGATCTCCTTGTGCCGTAGCGCCGGGCCGTGGTGGTACACACCGTCCAGCAGGACCACCGAATCGTGCGGGCGGATCGCAGCGGAGTACAGGTCGCCGTGCCGCGCCGGCGGGTGGACCACGGCCCCGGGGCACTCCGCCCGGACGGCGGGTTCGGGACATGAAGGTCCGGTGTACACGTGGATCGCCATGCCCCTCCCCTTTCGCCGGCGGATCTCACTGGTTCAGTCGGCCCCCGGGAAATGCGGGGCCGGAATGCGACGAACTCAGCAGTCGACGACCTCGGAGTCCGTGATCACCAGCGGGACGTGGCCGAACAGGGCCTCGAAGTCGTCCTTGGTGAGCTCCTCGGCGGCACTGAGGACGTCGTGCCACTCCTCCTGCTGCTTGACCTGCTCGGGCATGATTTCTCCCAGAGATAGAAGGGATCTGCCTTGACTGTGCGCGCGCAAGGTCCACGGTATTCGCCGACCGGCATTCAGCGAAGGGGCTTGGGGTTTATTTTACTTTCGCAGAAAAATTCCGGAAAACGGCAGCAGGAAGCGCCGCTCCGGCCGCCGGCCGGAGCGCTGTCCGGAAATGATCCGGATGAATTCCTCAGTCGGCCCCGGCGCCGGTCGAACGGCTGAGCGGAAGGGCCAGCGCGAGGTGCTTCCCGCTCTCGGAGACCGTGATGCGACGTTCGGCGAACAGCGCCAGGAGGCGATCGACGTCCGCGGCGGAGGCCTCGGCGCCCGCTTCCCGAAGCAGCCCGTGCAGCCGCTTCGGACTACGCGCCGTCTCGCCGCAGAGCTCGTACGCCAGGGCCTGCCAGCCGGCCAGCGTCCCGGTGAACCCGCCGTCGGCGAACCGCGAATCGTGGAAGTCCAGCCAGCCGGGGCCGCGCCGGTGGGCGAGGATCGGCAGCGGTCTGCGCTGCCAGCGTTCGCGCCAGTCCGCCACCGCTGCGGAGAGCCGTCGCACGGCCTCCGCCGAAGCCACGCCCTCGGCCCGGTAGTCGAAGAAGTAGGCGATCGCCGCATGGTCGATCCCCGGCACCGGGTACACGTACCGGTACGCCTCGCGCGGTCGGACGTCCCGGATCGGCAAGCCCGGGTCGGTGAAGTACGGGCTGAACCGCTCCAGCCAGATCCGGCTCAACCCGTTCGGCGGCTGCAGGTGCGCCAGCAGCGGCGCGAGTTCGGCCTGACCGGTGAAGTCCTCGTCCCGCTCACCGGGGAACCCGCTGAGCATGTTCCAGGTGACGTTCATCCGGTAGTGCCGCGCCCACTTCAGGAACCTGACGTTCATCAGCATCGTGGAGCCCTTGCGCATCAGTCCCAGCACATGGGTGCTGAGGCTCTCGATGCCCGGTTGGACGCGGCGGATCCCGGCTGCGCCGAGCAGCGCCAGTTGGTCGGCGGTGAGGTTCGCCTTGACCTCGAAGAACAGGTCGGTGTCCCACCCGCGGCCCCTCAACTCCTCGCACAGCGAGGAGAGGTAGCGCATGTCGATGATGTTGTCGACGGCATCGATGTGGTGGATCCGGTGCCGCCGCAGGAGTTCCTCGATCTCCCGCAGGGCGGTCCCCGGCGACTTCGAACGGAACTGCATGCCGAGCGCGTTGAGGCCGCAGAACGTGCAGTGGTGCTTCTGCCCCCACCAGCAGCCCCGGGAGAACTCCGCCAGCAGCCGGATCGGCTTGCGCCCGACGGCTTCGGCCCGCCCGAGCCGTTCCACCGCGTCGAAGTACTCGGAGTGGTCGGGGAACGGCATGGCGTCCATGGCATCGAACGGAGGCTCCCCGGGAGTGGTGACCAACTCTCCGTCCGCCGCCCGGGCACACACGCCGGGAATGCCCACCGGCGATCGGCCGGCGGACAGCGCAGCGGCCAATCGGGGTAGCGCGAGATCGGCCTCTCCGATCACCGCGCAGTCGATCCACGGAAGTCGCCTGACGTACTCGGGGCCCATCTCACCGTCGAAGTTCGCCCCGCCGAAGACGATCACCGGCCCCGGGTGCTGCTCCTTGATCCGCCGGGCCAGGGCGATCGCGGCGACGTTCTGGAAGAACGTCGAGGTGAAGCCGATGAGGTCGTAGTCGGACCACTCCGGCCGGCGGGCGAGCTCCCGGATCCACGCGGGGAGGGTCTCGGAGCGCAGTCGCAGCACCTCGTCGGCGGTCAGCCCCGCTTCGTCGAAGGTCTCCGCCAGCTCCGGGAACTCCGCCAGGTACTCCCGCTCGCCCCCCGGCTCGTCGAACGCGGCCGCGCCGAACAGCCACTCCCCGAACAGGTGCAGGCGCTCGGAGGAGGCCGTGGCGAAGGTGTCGTAAACGCTCGGGGTCAACTCCCGGGACAGATCGAGGTTCGGGTAGTGCACAGTGACGTCGTGCCCGTGCGCGACGAGCCCCGACTTGAGAATTCCGCACGCCAAGGACGGGGCGTCGTTCCGTCCCCACGGCATGTTGACAAGAGCGACCTTCAACGATCTTTCCGGCCGCACAGGAAACGGCTCGCCGACCGCAGGATGAAAAACCTCGCTCAGTGCCACGCCGACTTTCTCCATCACGTTGACGAATTGCGGGAAACGCCCTCGACCTGGCGGTTCGGGGATTCGGAGAGCCTCCTGCGGATCCGCTCGCAGAATTTTCGATCGTGTCCAGTGCAGTCTCGTTGCAGCCAATGCCCCCGTCAACGGGCCGCCCGTGGAGCCCGATGGGGCAAAACGTGAAGGAGGCGTGAGCATGATCTGCCGGCGCGGAACGCGCCCCCATCCCCGGAACGGGCGAGTGATCAGCCGGTGACACCGAGCGACGATCCCTGACCTGGAGAAGTCACCTGGGCGCCTCCTCTCGACGAACCCCGGCAGTGACACGTACAGGCCAGGAAAGGACTTGGCGTTCGGTCCGAACGGCACTCCAGCCACCGCCCTGGGGCGGCTGATTTGACCAGAGTTTGAAGCGGCCGACCCCGGCCGACCCGTCGGCCCGGCCTCATGTCAGGCGTTCCGTCCGGGCCGACTCCGGCGGCACCCACGGGCCGCCGAGGGCGACCGCCGAACGACGCGAGACCGGTGCGCGGCCCGAACACAAGCGGGTCGCCCGGGCCGTGCGGGCCTACTCCATCGTCGGCGTCCGCCCGAGAAGACGGGACCGCGCCACCACCCCGGCCCCGGCCGCGACGGTCATCCCGGACCTGTTCGAGCGCGACTTCAAATCCACCGAGCCGGGACGCAGGGACATGGGTGACAGCACGCGCCTGCCGCTGACCGGCGGGAGGTTGCGCCACCTGGTCACCGTCCTGGACCGCTTCAGCCGCAAGGTCGGGGGCTTGTCGACAGCCGATCACACGCGCACCGGCCTGCGAGGGTTTCCACGCTTCTCTCAGACCGTGTTTGAGATCTGCCATGTCTCGTTGATGAAGGGCTCGTTGAGCTCGTTGTGAGTGGTGTTGGGGGCGGGTATCCGTCGGATCTGACGGATGATCAGTGGGCGCTGGTGGAGCCGTTGCTTCCTCC
>NZ_JOGH01000085.1:0-56683 GCF_000721345.1 Kitasatospora sp. NRRL B-11411
CGGCGCCCGCATCACCACCACCCTGATCAACTCCCTCCAGTGGCACGACAAGCAGTTCGGCCTGGAGACCATGTGCGTCGGCGGCGGACAGGGCATGGCGATGGTCATCGAGCGCCTGAGCTGAGCGGAGTGACGCGCGTCTCATCCATTCGGAGTGACACTGCGTGATTGAGGGCCGGATCACACCGAGGGTGCGATCCGGCCCGTTTTTCGGCCTTCCGGGGCCGAATTGTCGACGCACCGGATTGGATCAACTCCGCAGCGTAGAAAGGTATTACCTAACAATTTGAGGACAAGTAGGAAAGTCCACAACAAATCCGACATCAGCCACTGCAGTAACGGCCGCCGATACGGCAGTGTGGAGACGTAACCCCGTTCCGCTCCTCGTTGGGAGTACGTTCCGTGAGCGCCGTCTTCCTCTCCCTGCTGCTGGTACTGATCGTCCTGACCACCGCCGTCCTGCTCCACCTCCGCACGCTGGCACGGAAGTTGGACGCCCGGCAGCCAGCCCCGCAGGTGGACGAGGCGCTGATACGCCGCGCCGTCGCCGAGGCCCTGGCCGCCGACCGGGAGCGGGAGATCACCGAGGCCCGGGCGTTCTGGGCCGAGCAGGAGGCGCGCGCCGCCGAGGACTCCCCGCTGTTCGACACCCCGTTCACCACCATCGGCGAGGACTGGCCGATCTTCTTCCCGCGCCCGACCGGGCCGCAGGAGGCCGCCGACAACAACGGCGTGATGGACCCGGAGTTCGGCGAGGCGCTGCGGCACGCGCTGGAGGACCTGATCAAGGACGGCCCGGCGGACGGCGGCCCGGCCGGCGGCGCCCTCGGCGGCCACCCCGCGCACCCCGCGCACCCCGCCCATCCCGCGCACCCCGCCCACCCCGCGCAGGGCGGCGGCTTCCCGGCCCCCGGCGACAACGGCGACGTGCAGGCCCGCCGGGAGGCCGACCTGCTGGCCACCGGCCTGGAGGCCGGGCTGCTGGACGCCGAGGCGGAGCCCGCGACCGCGCCCGACCCGCGCCGGCACCCCTCGCACCCCGACTTCGTGCCCAGCCCGACCCCGTCCCGCGAGTGGACCGACGACCGGCTGGCCGCGCTCGCCGAGGAGCGGATCGGACTGACCGACGTCCGCCCCGGCCCGCTGGGCACCCTGGACGTGTACGCCTTCGCCGACGGCACCACGCTGTGCGTCGCCCCTGGTGACCGGGAGGCCGCCTACCGGCTGATCGACGCCGTCCGGGCCGGCGAGGACGTCCGGCTGCTGGGCGGGTCCCGGTTCTCCGGCTCGTACTCGCTGACCTTCTCCACCGACGACGAGACGGTCTACGTGCTCGCCGACCGGGTGGTCGCCTCGATCTGAGGCCGCCCACGCGCCCGCGACGGGGCGCCGGAGCGCACGGCAAGGGGTTGCCCGTGCCGCTCCGGCGCCCCGTCGGCGTTCTGACGGTCCGTCAGGGGGCGCGTCAGGCGGTGAGCCGGTCGGTGTGTTCGACGTCGGCCAGCGCGGCGGCCAGTTCCTGCGGGTGGCCGTCGCCCACGGCGAGCGCCAGGTCGTGCCCGGTGACGGCGAGTTGGTCGCCGACCGCGAACGCCCCGCTGTCGGGCACCTCCAGCGCGGGCAGGCCCTCCAGCGCGCGGGCCCGGTCGGCCAGCCGGCGGGCCAGCGCGAGCCCGGCGGCGGCCCGGGAGGGGTGGCCGGGGACGGCGTTCAGCAGGCGGCTCTGCGGCATCGCCCGGAAGCGGTCGGCGAGCCGGTCGACGGCGTCGGTCAGCCGCGCGGCGGCGGGGAGGTGCTCGGACATGCCCCGAGCGTAGGGCCTGCCGGGCCCCGCAACGGCCGCGGCGGGGCGCGGTCAGTCGTCGCCGCGCAGGATGGCGATCAGGCGCAGCATCTCCAGGTAGATCCAGACCAGCGAGAGGGTCAGGCCGAAGGCGGCCCGCCAGGCCTCCTTCTCGGGGGCGCCCCGCCGGATGCCCTCCTCGATCTCGGCGTAGTCGAGGGTGAGGAAGAAGGCGCCGAGCGCGATGCCGACCAGGCCGACCACGATGCCCAGCGGGCCGGAGCGCAGGCCGAAGTCGGCGCCGAAGAGCACGGCGACCATGTTGACCAGCATCAGCAGCACGAAGCCCATGGCGATCGTGAGGCCGATCCGGGTGTACCGGGGGGTGACCCGGATCCGGCCGCTCTTGTAGGCGATCAGCGTGGCCGCGAACACCGCGGCGGTGCCCAGCACGGCCTGGATGGCGATGCCCGGCAGGAAGGTCTCCAGGGCCATGCTGATCGCGCCGAGGAAGAAGCCCTCGAGCGCCGCGTAGGCCAGGATCAGCCCCGGGTTGACGCTGCGCTTGAAGCTCACCACCAGGCCGATGACCATGGCGACCAGCGCGGCGCCGATGGCCGGCGCGAAGTTGTCGACCGGCACGGTGAACCAGGCCAGCGCGCCGAAGGCGACCAGGGTGAGCAGCGTCATGGCCGTCCGGGCCACCACGTCGTCCATCGTCATCCGGCCGGTCTGGGCCGGTCCCGCGGACGGTGCGCCGTACATCGCGGCGAGCTGGTCGTCCGTCAGCGGCGGCTGCTGGCCGGCGTACGGGCCGCCCGCGTACGGGGAGCCGTACGCGGGTTGGCCGGGCTGAGCGGCCGTCTGCGTGCCGAATCCCGCGTACTGGTTGTCGCGGGTGAAGGACCCCTCCCGCGAGAAGACCGGGTTCCTGCTTCTCATCACATTCCCTCCGGGGCGGCACGGCACCACCCACACAGGGGACAAGAGTAATGGTTTGGCAAAGTATTCCGCGTCGGTCGTGAGGATGATCCCGTGTCGCCTGCGCGGGGGGCCGCCGAGCGGGCAGGGTGGGGGGCGCAACTGACGCTTACCCAGAAAGGCGGCCCCGATGGCCGAGGAGCTGTACGCCGTCCTGAAGACCAACAAGGGCGACATCGAGATCCGGCTGCTGCCGAACCACGCCCCCAAGACGGTCAAGAACTTCGTGGAGCTGGCGACGGGCGAGCGCCAGTGGATCGACCCGAACACCGGGCAGCCGAGCAACGCGCCGCTGTACGACGGCACGGTCTTCCACCGGGTCATCGAGGGCTTCATGATCCAGGGCGGCGACCCGCTGGGCAACGGCACCGGCGGCCCGGGCTACAAAACGGTTCGCAGTTCTTCATCACGGTCGGGCCGACCACCTGGCTGACCGGCAAGCACAGCATCTTCGGCGAGGTCACCGACCCGGCCAGCCAGAAGGTCGTGGACGCGATCGTCGGTGTGGAGACCGGGCGCAACGACCGCCCGGTCGAGGACGTGGTGATCGAGAAGGTCGTCATCGAGACCCGCTGACCGGCCGGCACGCGGAAGCCGCCCGTCCCCGCGGAGGGGACGGGCGGCTTCCTGACGCCGGGTCAGTCGGTCTTGATGCTGGTCAGGATGTCCATCCGGGAGGCCCGGCGGGCCGGCCAGAGGGCGGCGACCATGCCGACCAGGGCGGCGAGGCCGAGGAAGAGCAGCACGCTGCCGTACGGGATCACGGTGGTCAGTCCCTTCAGTTCGGAGGCGAGGGTCCGGGTGGCGGCCCAGGCCAGGAAGCAGCCGAGCAGGACGCCGACGAAGGCGCCGAAGACCGAGATCACCACGGACTCCAGGCGGATCATCCGCTTGATGCCGCGCCGCTCCAGGCCGATCGCCCGCAGCATGCCGATCTCGCGCTTGCGCTCGAACACCGACATGGCGAGCGTGTTGATCACGCCGAGGACGGCGACGATCACCGCCATGCCGAGCAGGCCGTACATCAGGTTGAGCATGGTCGAGATGATCCGGCTGAACTCGTCGACCATGTCCTTCATGGTCCGGACCTCCATCA
Organism: Kitasatospora sp. NRRL B-11411; assembly: GCF_000721345.1. Lineage (NCBI taxonomy): Bacteria > Bacillati > Actinomycetota > Actinomycetes > Kitasatosporales > Streptomycetaceae > Kitasatospora > Kitasatospora sp. NRRL B-11411. The sequence continues at coordinate 3,861 of NZ_JOGH01000085.1, forward strand.
CCGGGTTGCGGCCGGTGGCGTCCTTGATCGACTGCTTCAGCTCGGCGCTCGGGCCGTCGGTGCCCTTCACCAGGATCTGCTGGACCAGCGGGTGGGCGTCGTGGCGCTCGATCAGCTGGTTGGGGGCCACCACCGGGGAGACGCCGTCGTTGCGCTCGAAGACGCCGCCGACGGTGAGCGTGACGGCCTCGCCCTTGCCCGTGGTGGCGGCCAGGGTGGAGCCGGCCGAGAGGTGGTGGGTGGTGGCGAACTCGTCGTTCACCAGCACCTGGCCCTGCTTGAGCGCGCCGGTGGAGCCGGAGGCCATGGTCAGGTTGACCAACTGGTCGAAGGCGTCTGCGTCGTAGCCCTCGATCGCCTTGGCCTGGTCGGAGCCGTCCAGGTGCCACCAGACGTTGTCGACCTGGCTGACCGCCTTGACGCCCTTCGCCCCGGCGACCAGGCCGGTCAGGTCGGGGGACAGCTCGCGGCCGTTGGCCATGCCGACCACGTAGTCGGCCTTCATCGAGCCGGCGACCATCGAGGTGACGGCGCTGGTGACCGAACTGCCGATCACGGTCAGCGCGGTGACCAGGGTCAGGCCGATGGTCAGCGCGGCCGCGGTGCTGGCGGTGCGGCGCGGGTTGCGCACCGCGTTCAGCCGGGCCAGCTTGCCGGGGGTGCCGAACAGCTTGGCCAGCACCGGGCCGACCAGCGCGATCACCGGCCGCGACAGCAGCGGCAGCAGCACGAACACGCCGATCAGGGTGAGCGGGGCGCCGAGCTCCAGCAGGTGCTGGGCGCCCGAGCCGCTGCCGTTCGCCCCGGCCAGGATCAGGCCCAGGCCGGCGCCGGCCAGCAGCACGCCGATGCTGTTGCGGATCAGCAGGCCGCGCTGGGTGCTGGGCTGCTCGCCGCTGCTCATCGCCGCCACCGGGGGGATCCGGGAGGCCCGGACGGCCGGCAGCAGCGCCGACAGCACGGTGACCACCACGCCGACCACCAGGGTGGCGACCACCGTCACCGGGGCGACCACCAGCGAGCCGGTGGGCATGCCCTCGTCGAAGGCGTGCAGCAGGGACTGCAGGCCCGCGCCGATGCCGATGCCCGCGAGCAGGCCGCCGACCGAGGCGATCACGCCGATGGCGAGCGCCTCCACCAGCACCGACTTGGTGACCTGGCCGCGGCTGGCGCCGACCGCCCGCAGCAGCGCCAGTTCCTTGAGCCGCTGGGCGATCAGCATGGTGAAGGTGTTGACGATGATGAAGATGCCGACGAACAGCGAGATGCCGGCGAACACCAGCAGCATGGTCTTGGTGTTGGCGACCGAGGAGGCGACCATCTTGGTCTGCTCGTCCTTGAGCTCCTGCCCGGTCTGCAGCTCGACGCCGTCGGTGCCGGTCTTCGCCCGGGCCTGCTCCAGCAGTGCCTGCTCGGAGGTGCCGGCCTTGGCGGTCAGCACCACCGAGCTGAACCGGCCCGGTTCGAGCAGTTCCCGCTGGGCGGTGGCGGTGTCCATCAGCACCAGGGTGCCGCCGGAGGTGACCTTGGGGTCGTCGGTGGTGAAGACGCCGGTCAGCACCGCGTCCCGGGCGGCGCCGTTGCCGGCCACCCGGACGGTGTCGCCCACGTGGTAGCCGGCCTTCTCGGCGGCCTGCCGGTTCAGCGCGACCTCGTTCTCGGCGCGCGGGCCGCGGCCCTCGGCCATCGGGTAGCGGGTGTCCGCACCGGCGGCGTCCGGGACGAAGTTGGCGCCGCGGGCGCTCCAGGCCTCGCCGACCAGGTTGCCGTTCTTGTCGGCGACGCCGGTGAAGCCGGAGACCACGCCGCGGGCCCGCTCGGTGCCGGGCAGCGCGGCCAGCTGCTTGACGGTGTCCGGGGTCAGCGAGGTGCGGTCCTCGGGCTGCGCGTCGCCGTCGGCGGGGCCGCCGTCGTCCGCGCCGGAGGCGGAGACCAGCACCGAGACGTCCGAGAAGCTGGTGGAGTAGCTGTTGCGCATGGCCTGGCCCATGGTGTCGGAGAACACCAGGGTGCCGGCCACGAAGGCGGTGCCGAGCAGCACGGCCAGTACCGTCATCAGCAGGCGGCCCTTGTGGGCCAGCACGTTGCGCAGTGCGGTGCGATACATGGGGTCAGTCCTGGGGAGTGGGTGCGGTCGGTTCGACGTGGCTGACGGGTCTGACGGGGCGTCAGCTGGTGCGGCCCTTGGCGTCGAAGCGACGCATCCGGTCCAGGACGGTGTCGGCGGTCGGCCCGAACAGCTCGTCGACGATCCGGCCGTCGGCCAGGAACACCACCCGGTCCGCGTACGAGGCGGCCACCGGGTCGTGGGTCACCATCACCACGGTCTGGCCGAGTTCGCGCACCGAGTTGCGCAGGAAGGAGAGGATCTCCGCGCCGGAGCGGGAGTCCAGGTTGCCGGTGGGCTCGTCGGCGAAGATGATCTCCGGCTTGGAGGCCAGCGCCCGGGCGCAGGCGACGCGCTGCTGCTGGCCGCCGGAGAGCTGGGCCGGGCGGTGCGAGAGCCGGCCGGACAGGCCGACGGTCTCCACCACCCGGTCCAGCCAGGCCCGGTCGACCTTGCTGCCGGCGATGTCCATCGGCAGCGTGATGTTCTCCAGCGCGGTCAGCGTGGGCAGCAGGTTGAACGCCTGGAAGATGAAGCCGATCTTGTCCCGGCGCAGCCGGGTCAGCTGCTTGTCCTTCAGCCCGACCAGCTCGGTGTCGCCGATGGTGGCCGACCCCGAAGTGACTTTGTCCAGCCCGGCCATGCAGTGCATCAGCGTCGACTTGCCGGAGCCGGAGGGACCCATGATCGCGGTGAACTCGCCCCGCCCGAAGGAGACCGAGACGTCGTCGAGCGCCACGACGCGGGTCTCGCCCTCGCCGTAGACCTTGTTCAGGCCGGTGGCGCGGGCCGCCGCCAGGCCGGTGTGGGCTGCGTACGCGGTCGAGGTGCTCACGGTGGGGACTCCTGTCCGGAGGGTCGGTGTTCGGCACGGCGCGACCGGACCGGAAGACTCCTCCGACCGCTACTCCATCCTCACGGCCGCCCGGCCCCGCCCACGTCGCTCCGCCGAACGGTTGCCCCACCACCGCCAGGCGTACGGCCTCCGCCGCCGTCTCCTCCTGCGGTATGACCCCGCCCCCGACCCCCGCCCCGGGCCCCGCGCCGGGGGCGGTCCGGGGGCGGTCCGGGGCCCGGGGTGGCCGAGAACCGCCGCCCGGTGGCCGAAATGCCGGACGCTTCGTCAGATGGCATGGAAGCATGACAACTTCCGCGCCGGGAAATATGCGAAACACTCGCCCGGCCGACTAGGCTCAGTGCCTGAGTTCGCCGCGCTCCCAGGCCCAGATGGTGGAACGCAGACACGGGCAGCTTAAAACTGCTTGGCCGCGAGGCCGTGCCGGTTCGAATCCGGCTCTGGGCACTCTCCTGCCCGTCCTCCGTCACTCCTGGTGACCGGAGGAGTGCGGACCTCCCCCGGTCAGCCGGCCGTGATCGACAGGGCGTGGTGGAAGGCGCCGGTCGGATCCCAGGTGGCCTTCACCCGCTGCAGCCGGGGGTAGTTGTCCTTGTAGTAGAGCGTCTGCCAGGGCACGCCCGAGGTGTTCCACTGCGGGTCGGTGAGGTCGACGTCCGGGTAGTTGATGTAGGAGCCGTCGTTGGCCGCGTTGCTGACCGGCACGCCGCCGGTGGCGGCGTACACGTCCCGGTAGAGCGAGCCCATCCAGGCCAGGTGGCGGGCGTCCTGGGCGGGGTCGGGCCAGTAGGTGGTGAAGTTGGCCTTCAGGATCGAGTCGCGCTGCGGCATCGCGGTGGCGTCGGGGGCGACGGTGTTGGCCCGGCCGCCGTAGGAGTAGAGCAGGATCGAGCTGTGCCCGTCGTAGCCGGGGTCGGAGAGGTAGCGGTACAGGGTGGCGATCTGGCCGTCGTCCCAACCCCGGCGCAGGTAGGCGCCCTTGGACTTGGTGCGGTTGAACGCGCCGGTGTCGTACGGGTCCTTGAGGGTGGCCTTCAGCCACGGCGAGGTGGACTGGCTGCGGGCGGCGGGTGCCCGGACGCCGGCCGCGACCGCGTCGAGGTAGCGGGTCATCAGGTCGGCCGCGTCGGGGAGGGTGTTGTCGATCTGGGCGCTGAGGGTCACGGTGCCGACGGCGGCGTTGCCGAGGATCAGCACGCTGTGCAGGCCGGCGTAGGGCGAGCCGTCGGCGCTGTTGGCGGCGTGCCAGGCGCCGTGGTTGCGGACGACGGCGGCGAAGTCGGCCGCGTCCAGGTCGCTCCACTTCCACACCGCGGCGGCCTTCAGCAGGGTGGCCGGGGGCTTGGGCAGCAGTCCGGACGGGTCGGTGCCGGTGGCGCCGGGGGTGCGGAACCAGTAGCGGGTGACCACGCCGAAGTTGCCGCCGCCGCCACCGGTGTGCGCCCACCACAGTTCGCGGTTGGGGTCGCCCTGGTCGCTGGTGGCGACCACCGCGCGGGCGGTGCCGGAGGCGTCCACCACGACCACCTCCACCGCGTACAGGTGGTCGACGATCGCGCCGTGGGCGCGGCAGAGCGCGCCGTAGCCGCCGCCGGTGACGTGGCCGCCGACCCCGACGGTCGGGCAGGTGCCGCCGGGGACGGTGACGCCGTGGTCGAGGTAGAGGGTGCGGTAGACGTGGCCGAGGGTGGCGCCGGCCTCGACCATGAAGGCGCGGCGGGCCGGGTCGTAGCCGACCGCGGTCATCTCGGATATGTCGATGAGCGTGCGCACCGCGGGGTCGTCGACCAGCCCGTCCAGGCAGTGGCCGCCGCTGCGGACGGCGATCCGCCGCCCGTTCTGCACCGCCTCGGTCACCACCGCGACCACCTGCGCGGTGGTGTACACCACCCGCACCGAGTCGGGCTGTCCGACGAAGCGGCCGTTGTAGCTGCGCGAGGTGAGGTCGAGGTAGCGCGGGTCGCCGGGCGAGACGGTGCGGGCGGCCGGGGTCGGCACCGCGACCGAATCGACAGCGCTGTTGACAGAGTCGGCGGCATAGCTGTCAATCACGGGGAGCGCCACGGTGCCGCCGAGTGCGGCGGCCACTCCGAGGAACCCGCGACGGGTCGTTTCAGCCAAGGTCAACACCAAGCCCTTTCCCGTTGTCGCGGCCGTCCCGCCGAATGGCCGGAATGCGCGCGATCGGACCGAATACCGGGCACGATACGCAGCCCCGCAGACGGGATGTCGCCCACCGCGTACCGGGTGCGGTACTGCGTCACGTGCGGTGGGCGACTATCGAATACCGGGATTTTCGGAGGTGCGAGTTCCGGTCAGTACTGCGCGGTGTGCAGGATGGGCCAGCCGCGGTCGCGGGCCAGTTCGGTCATCAGCGGGTCGCGGCCGACCACCCGCGGGTTGCCGACCACCCGCAGGATGGTGAGGCCCTCGCGGCGGTCGCCGTAGGCGAAGCACTGGGCGGCGTCCAGCCCGAGCCGGGCCATCGCCTCCACCACCACCTCGGAGCCCGCGGCGTCGGGCGAGTCGGCGTACAGCACCAGATCGGCGGCGAATCCGGTGCCCGAGGTGGTCGGGCGGCCGGCGGCCGGCCAGTCGGCCGCATCGCCGGGCGGGTCGCCGGGCGGCGGTCCGCCGGCGATGCAGACCAGCAGGTCGCCGGCCGAGCGGTGGCGGGCCGCCGCCTCCAGCACGGTGAGTACCGAGCCGGCCGACAGCAGGTTGTGTCTCACGTCGAAGAATGCCGCGCGGCGGCCGCTCCGGTTGATCACGCTCCCCCGTTCCCGTACTGCTCTCGCTCTGTTCGCGCGCGGAGCGCGACCGACCGGGATAATCATGCCGCAAGCATTTGCAGTCGTGAAGTCTCAACTTTGCCGACGACCGAATTCCTATTCCCGAAAGAATAATATTCCTTTCGGAATCGATCCACCCCCGACCACCGCCCCGGTAGATGACATGTGCACGTCCATTAACTTTACAGCTCCCTTGACACGATTTGACACCTGGTGTTGTATCTGCTTCGACAAGGTCGCCTAGCAGGGGAAGCGAGATGGCCGAGCGAGACGGCGGGACGGTCGGGATCATCCTGGCCGGCGGACGGGGAGAACGCGCGAAGCCCATCACCCTCGAGTCCGCGGACTACATCCGGAGCAAGGCGCTGATCCCGTTCGCGGGCCGACGGCTGATCGAGTGGGTCGTCGACGCCTGCCGGGACCAAGGCATCCGCCGCTTCTACGTGGTGGCGCAGGGCCTGGAGAACCGCAGCCAGATCAAACTGCTGCTGGGCCACGGCGAGCAGTACGGGGTGGAGGTGCGCTACTCGCGCTCCAGCTTCGACCGCTACAACGTCGGGTCCGGCGCCGCCACCCTGCACAACCTGGAGCAGTGGGACCTCACCGGGCGGGCGCTGGTGCTCCCGGTCGACTCGGTCTTCGACTTCTCCCTGGCCGAGCTGGAGGCCACCCACGAGGAGAGCAACGCCGTGGTCACCGTGGCCGCGGTGGCCCGCAGCCCGCTCGAGGTGGCCGGCAAGTACGGCGCGATGCGCACCGGGGCCGACGGCCTGGTCTCCGGCTTCGTCGAGAAGCCCAGCCTGGCCCGGGTGCACGAGGTCTTCCCGGAGGCGACCAGCGACAACTGCGCCCTGGTGCCCACCAACGCGGGCATGTACCTGGTGGACTGCCGCCGGCTGCGGCTGGCCGCCCGGGAGCCGCAGCTGATGCGGCAGGCCCAGCAGCGCCTGGACTGGGGCGGCGACCTGCTGCCCTGGCTGGTCGGGCACGGCCGCACGGTGGCCGCGCACCACATCGCCCGGCTCGGCGACCTCGGCAACGTCGAGGACTACCTGGCGACGCTGCGCCAGGTGCTGTCCGGCGACTTCCACCAGATGAACCGGCTGATGCCCGAACCGCACAACGACCGCCCGCGGTACTGGATCCACGAGAGCAGCCTGCACACCAAGGACGACGCCTCCGGCACCACCCTCGCCGACAAGATCGCCAGCGGCGACGTGGTGATCGGCCCGGGCGTCCGGATCGGCCGGCACGTCACCGTCGGCTCCGGCGTCCGGCTGGAGCACGCCGACATCGGCGACGGCGCCGAACTGCGCGAGGGCGCCCGGCTGAGCGGGACCTCGCTCGGCGACTCCTCGCTGGTCGGCCCGTACGCCCGGATCAGCGACTCCTACATCGGCCCGATGGCCGACATCCGCTCCACCCGGGACGACCCGGTCCGGATGGACGGCTACTGCGCGGTCGGCGACGGCGTGCACGTCCGGCAGGGCACCCGGCTCACCGGCGTGAGCATCTACCCGCGGCTGCGGGTGCCGGCCCTGGCCAACCTGCCCTCGGGCACCCGACTGACCAGCTCCGACGACATCCTGCGCTGGATCTGAGCGCACCCCGACGGTCCGGCGCGGCCCGAGCACCCCGAGCACCCCCGAGCACCCCGAGCACCCCCGAGCGGACCCGGGCAGGACCCGGGAAGCCCCCCAGAGACGAGGAGCAAGCGATGGACAACCCCGTGGCGGTGATCGGCGGCTCGGGACGGCTGGGCCGCCTGGTCGCCCAACGACTGCTGGACCGCGGCGCGCCGGTCCGCGCGATCGGCCGCAGCGTGCAGCACGCCCGGCGCAGCCTGCCGCCCGGCGCGCTCTTCTTCGAGGGCGACGTCCGCCGGCCGGAGACCCTGCGCGAACCGCTGGCCGGCGCCTCGGCCCTGGTCTACTGCGTCGACCCGGGCACCGCCGACAGCGGCCCGGACCGGCCGGAGACCACCGCCTACCAGGGCGTGCGCAACGCCCTGGCGGCCGTCGCGGAGGGCGGCCACCGCCCCCGGGTGGTGCTGGTCAGCCAGATCCACGCCACCCACCTGGCCCACCCGCTGAACGCCTACGGCCGGGTGCTGGAGTGGCGGCTGGCCGGCGAGAACGCGGTCCGCGACTCCGGCCTGCCGTACACCGTGATCCGGCCGGGCTGGCTCACCGACACCCGGGAGGCCGGCGAGCGGGTCCGGCTGGAGCAGGGCGACCTGGGCTCCGGCCAGGTCTCCCGGCCGGACCTGGCCGAGGCCTGCGTCCAGGCGCTGCTCCACCCGGCCGCGGACGGCGTCACCTTCGAGATCTTCAACGAGCCCGGCAGCGCCTCCCCGGCGTGGAGCGAGGCGTTCGCCGGGCTCCAGGGCGACCGGACGCCGGTGGGCTGACGACGACATGAGCCAACACCACGAGGCCCGCAGGGCCGCGATCGAGGCGGCCGCGATCGGACCCGGCCGCGCCCAGCCGCTCGGTGCCACCCTGGACGCCGACGGGGTCAACTTCTCGCTCTACTCCGAGCACGCCACCCGGGTCGACCTGCTGCTCTTCGCCCACCACGAGGACCTGGCCCCGGCCCGGGTGGTCCCGCTCGACCCGGAACGGCACCGCAGCTACCACTTCTGGCACTGCCACCTCTCCGGCCTGACCGAGGGCCAGGTGTACGCGTACCGGGTCGACGGCCCGCGCCGCACCAGGGAGTCCGGCACCTTCTTCAACCCGCGCAAGGTGCTGATCGACCCGTACGCCCGGGCCAACGTCAACTCGCTGTGGGACCGCACCCGGGCGGTCGGCACCGAGGACAACTGCGCGTACTCGATGCGCAGCATGGTGGTCGACCTGGACGGCTACGACTGGGAGGGCGACGAGCCGCTGCGCACCCCGCTGGCGGACACCGTGATCTACGAGCTGCACGTCGGCGGGCTCACCGCCTCGCCGTCCTCGGGGGTGGCCCATCCCGGCACCTTCAACGGGGTGGTGGAGAAGATCCCGTACCTGAAGGAGCTCGGCGTCACCGCGGTCGAGTTGCTGCCGGTCTTCGACTTCGACGAGCGGCAGGTGCTGCGGATCGGGCCGAACGGCGCGCCGCTGCACAACTACTGGGGCTACGACCCGTTCGGGTTCTTCGCGCCGCACACCGGCTACTGCTCGGACCCGTGCGAGTGCACCCACATCACCGAGTTCCGCGACATGGTGAAGGCGCTGCACCGGGCCGGCATCGAGGTGATCCTCGACGTGGTCTTCAACCACACCTCGGAGGGCAACGAGAACGGCCCGGTGATCAGCTTCCGCGGCCAGGCCAACGAGGTGTACTACCACCTGTGGCCGCAGGACCGCCGGCACTACATGGACTTCACCGGCTGCGGCAACGCGATCAACGCCAACCACCCGGCGGTGGCCAAGTTCGTCATCGAGTGCCTCGAGTACTGGGTGACCGAGCACCACGTGGACGGCTTCCGGTTCGACCTGGCCTCGGAGCTCTCGCGCGGGGCCGGCGGCTACGAGATGGACGTACCGCCGGTGCTGTGGGGGATCGAGCTGTCCGGGATCCTCTCCGAGTCGAAGATCATCGCCGAGCCGTGGGACGGCGGCGGCCTCTACCAGGTCGGCCGCTTCCCGGGGAAGCGCTGGGCCCAGTGGAACGGCCCCTACCGGGACGACGTCCGGCGCTTCGTGCGCGGCGACGCCGGCCTGGTCGGCACGGTGGCGACCCGGCTCGGCGGCTCGCCCGACCTGTTCGGCAAGGACGGCGAACTGCCCACCAACAGCATCAACTTCATCACCTGCCACGACGGCTTCACGCTCAACGACCTGGTCAGCTACGACGAGAAGCACAACTGGGCCAACGGCGAGGCCGACGCGGACGGCGCCCACGAGAACTTCAGCTGGAACTGCGGCGTGGAGGGCCCCAGCGACTCGGCGGACGTCGAGCGGCTGCGGGTGCGGCAGATCAAGAACCACGCCGCCGTGCTGCTGCTCAGCCGGGGCGTGCCGATGCTGCTGGCCGGCGACGAGTTCCGCAACAGCCAGGGCGGCAACAACAACGCGTACTGCCAGCACAACGAGACCGCGTGGCTGGACTGGAACCAGGCCGAGAAGGAGACCGAGGTCCGGGACTTCTTCCGGAACATGACCGCGCTGCGCCGGCGCTTCCGCGCGGTGCGCGAGGCCCGGTTCTTCTCCGGCCGCACCAACGCCCGCGGCCTGCCCGACGTCACCTGGCACGGCACCCGGCTGGAGCAGCCGGGCTGGGACGACCCGCAGGCCCGGGTGCTGGCGCTGACCCTGGCCGGCTTCGAGGGCGACCCGGACCTGCACGTCATCCTCAACATGTTCCACCTGGGCCTGGACTTCGAGCTGCCGCCGGTCGACGGCCACCGGTGGGCCCGCCTGGTGGACACCGCGCGGGGCCCCGGCGAGGACGTCCTCGCCCCCGGCGCCGAGGAGCCCGTCCACGGTCACGGCTTCCACGCCCAGGGCCGCAGCGTCGTCGTCCTGGTGGCGCTGCCCGACGAGGGAGGAACGCACCGATGAACGCACCCGACACCCGGCGGATGTACTCCGACAGCATCGCCGGCTACGTCACCAGTTACGACCCCGCCCACGACCGGTTCGGCCTGCGGACCTCGGACGGGCGCGAGTTCACCATCCACCTGGACGGCTTCCTGGGCTCGGAGATCGTCCGCAACCTCGGCGACGGCCCGCGCGACACCGGCGCGGCCACCCGCGACATGCTGGCCGAGGGCCGGTACGTCTTCGTCTACGGCCTGTTCTACCGCTGGGACGGCGGCGAGCGGATCGAGGCCCGGCAGATCACCTTCCCGGAGACCAGCCGCGGCAACTACGTCTTCGAGCACCCCAAGTGGTGGGTGCAGCAGGCCGCCGAGATCGCCGACTTCTACCTGCGCGGCCACTTCCCGGACGGCCCCGGCAAGGACGGCCGGTACGACTGGCGCAGCTTCCGCACCCGGCTCACCCTGAGCGGCACCCACGTCCCGGACTTCACCGGCGCGGACGTGCGGCAGGAGACCGACACCATCTCCCGGCTGGTCTACGGCCTGGCCACCGCCTTCATGCTCACCGGCGAGGAGCGGTTCCTGAACGCCGCCGAGTCCGGCACCGAGTACCTGCGCGAGCACATGCGGGTCGTCGACGACGCGGAGGGCGTCGTCTACTGGTACCACGGCATCGACATCGGCGGGGCCGGCCAGCGCAAGGTCTACGCCTCGGAGTTCGGCGACGACTTCGACGCCATCCCGATGTACGAGCAGATCTACGCGCTGGCCGGGCCGACCCAGACCTACCGGATCACCGGCGACCCGCGGATCCTCGACGACATCGACCGCACGGTCGCCCTGTTCGAGCGCTTCTTCCGGGACGAGGAGCAGGGCGGCTTCTTCTCCCACCTCGACCCGATCACCATGGACCCGCGGGCCGACTCGCTCGGCCCCAACCGGTCCCGGAAGAACTGGAACTCGATCGGCGACCACGCCCCGGCGTACCTGGTCAACGCCTACCTCGCCACCGGCCGGGAGGACTTCTCGAAGCTGCTGGAGGAGACCGCCGACACCATCGCCGAGCGCTTCCCGGACGAGCCGGCCAGCCCGTTCGTCCAGGAGCGCTTCCACGGCGACTGGAGCCCCGACCGCTCCTGGGGCTGGCAGCAGAACCGCGCGGTGGTCGGCCACAACCTCAAGATCGCCTGGAACCTGACCCGGATCCGCGCCCTGCACGACAAGCCCCGCTACTCCGAACTGGCCGAGCGGATCGCCGAGTTGATGCCGCCGGTCGGCAGCGACCAGCAGCGCGGCGGCTGGTACGACGTGGTGGAGCGGGTGGCCGACCCGGACACCGGCGCCCACCACCTGGTCTGGCACGACCGCAAGGCCTGGTGGCAGCAGGAGCAGGCGATCCTCGCCTACCTGATCCTGGCCGGCGTCTCCGGCGACCCGGAGCACCGCCGGCTGGCCCGCGAGTCGGCCGCCTTCTACAACGCCTTCTTCCTCGACTACGACGACGGCGGCGTCTACTTCAACGTGCTGGCCAACGGCATCCCGTACCTGGTCGGCACCGAGCGGCTCAAGGGCAGCCACTCGATGGCCGGCTACCACGCGCTGGAGCTGTGCTACCTGGCCGCCGCCTACACCGGCCTGCTGATCACCTCGGCGCCGCTCACCCTGCACTTCCGGCCGCAGCCCGGGGCCTTCCCGGACCGCCTGCTGCGGGTGGCGCCGGACCTGCTGCCGGCCGGCTCGGTCCAGCTCTCCCGGGTGTGGGTCGACGACGAGCCGTACCAGGACTTCGACCCCAAGCAGCTGACCGTCCGGCTGCCGCTGAGCAGCCGCCCGCTGAAGGTCCGGGTGGAGGTCGAGCCGGCCGACATGCGGCTGCGGGTCTCCAGCGACTTCGACGGCAAGACCGCGCACATCCACTGCGAGGGCGTGATCGACCGCGAGGAGCTGGAGAAGTTCCGCCGCTGCCTGGCCGAGGCGCTGTCGGTGGAGCCCCGCCGGGTGGAGTTCCACCTCTGCAAGGTGACCGAGATCGGCCGCCCGGCCATCAACGAACTGCTGTTCCAGCGCGCCAAGATGGGCCTCGAGGTCGACTTCGTGATCGTCGGCTGCAGTCTCCCCGAGGTCACCCAGGCCCTGCTGGCCACCGACGCCTTCCTGGTCGACGAGGACCGGACCTGCGTCACGGACTGACCCGCCGCCCCGCCCCCGCCGTGCCCCACCCGGCGGGGGCGGGGCCCGGCCCGACCGCCATCGCGCCAGAACCTCACCCAAGGATCGATGTGTCCATGATTTCGAACCTCCGTGCACCGCACGCCGGCCTGCGGCAGGACGGAATCTCCGCGTACTGCCACGAACTCTTCAGCTGCTTCGCCCGCTCCGACCAGCGGCGCTGGGGCGAGGTCTACCTCCGCGGCCTGCGCCAGGCGGACGGCCGCAAGACTCCCGCCAACATCTCCGAGCAGGTGCTCGGCCGACGCACGGTGCAGCCCATCCAGCAGTTCGTCAACCAGTCCACCTGGGAGGTGGGCGACGTCCGCCGCCGGCTCGCCGAGCTGGTCGCCGCGGCCGCCGCCCCGCTCGCCTGGGCCGTCGACGACGTGGTGTTCGCCAAGAACGGCACCCGCTCGGCCGGCGTCGCCCGCCAGTTCGTCCCCGCCGAGGGCCGCACCATGAACTGCCAGCTGGCCCTGGCCACTTCGCTGGTCCTGCCGCACGGCGCCCAGCCGGTCGCCTGGCAGCTGGCGCTGCCCCGGCACTGGGACACCGACCGGGCGCTGCGCACCCAGGCCCACCTCCCCGAGGAGGCCCGGCACCTGCCGCGCTGGCGGCTGCTGCTCGACTCGGTCGACGAGATGCTGGGCTGGGACGTGCCCGGTGCCCCCGTGCTCGCCGACTGGAGCAGCGAGAAGGAGGTCGAGCCGCTGCTGCTCGGCCTGGAGGAGCGCGGCCTCGGCTACCTGGTCCAGGTCGGCGCCGGCACCGTGCTGCCCGCCTGCGCCACCGGCGCCCAGCGGGCCCTGCCGGTCACCCACGGCGCCCAGCCGGTGCGCCGGGCGCCCGCCACCGTCCGCCGGCGGGCCGCCGAGCTCGCCGACGAGCCGGTCCCGCAGGGCGACCGCGCGGTGCTGGCCTGGCGGGAGGGGCCGGCCGCCCGGGTGCGGCACTCGCAGTTCCTGGTGGTGCCGCTCTCCGACGGGCGCGGCGCCCGCCGCGGCCGCTTCGCCGAGCTGGCGCCCGCCGCCCCCCGCCACCTGGTGGTCGAGTGGCCGTTCGGGCGCTCCCAGCCGCGCACCTACTGGGTGACCGACCTGCCGGTGCACCGGCTGCCCGAGCTGGTCGCCCTCGCCGAGCTGCGCGGCCGCTCCGCCGACACCGTCGAGCGGCTGCACCGCGACTACGGCCTCGGCGACTTCGAGGGCCGGTCCTACCGCGGCTGGCACCACCACGTCACGCTGGTCGCCGCCGCGCACGGCTACGACCTGCTGGGCCGGCTGGCCGGCCTGGAGGCCGCCCACGAGTCCTCGGCCACCGGCTGACCGGCGCCGCCGGCACCTCGGGGGCGGCCCGGCGGGCCGCCCCCGAGCGCCGGGTCCGGGGCGGACGCCCACCGGGCCCCCGGCTCAGCGCGCCGCGTCGAACGGCACGCCGGTCAGCTGCTCGCTCAGCGCCCGCAGCCGCGCCCGCGCGCCGCTCTCGTACGCCTGGTTGCTGGCCCGGGCCTCGGTCGAGCGGTTGAAGTACCGCCCGGTGACGCCGTCCAGGGCCGGGTCGGTGACCAGCCGCAGGGTGTGCCGCACGCCCTCGGCGACGGTGCTCTGCGGGGTGTAGAGGTTGACCACCATCTTGGTCGGCATGTACGACGCCGGGTGCAGCGCGTTGACCGTCACGCCGGTGCCGGCCAGTGCCTCGGCCAGGTCGAAGGTCAGCATGATCTGGGCCAGCTTGGCCTGGCAGTACGCCTGGACGCCGTCCCAGCCGCGGCGCAGCATCACGTCGTCGAAGTTGACCGGCGCCTGGCCGGCCGAGGTGACGTTGACGATCCGGGCCGGGGCGGAGCGGGCCAGCAGCGGGGCGAGGCGCACCGACAGCACGTACGCGGCCAGGTAGTCGACCTGGAAGGTCAGCTCGTGGCCGTCCCAGCTCTCCTGGCGGTCGAGTTCGACGCCGATGCCGGCGTTGTTGACCAGCGCGTCGAGCCGTTCCAGGCCGGCCGCCCGCTCGGCGAGCTTGTGGATGTCGGAGAGCCGGGCGAAGTCCGCCAGCAGGTAGCTGATCCGGTCGTTGCCGGTCTCGGCGCGCAGTTCGGCGAGCAGGGCCTCGCCCCGCTCCCGGCTGCGGCCGTGCAGCACCAGGGTGGCGCCGCGGGCGGCGAGTTCGCGGGCCATGGCGCGGCCGAGGCCGTCGGTGGCGCCGGTGATGAGGACGGTCTGTTCTTCGATGGGGGTCACAGCAGCCTCCGTGGTCTGGAGAAGGGCGCTGCCCGGAAGCGCCGTCGGTGCTTCCGGGCAGCGGATGGTCGATCAGACGATCGGGTGGCCACTGGCGGTGGTCTCCGGGACGTTCTCCTTGACGTCCCAGTGCTCCGCGATCAGGCCGTCGGCGATGCGGAAGACGTCCACCACGGCCATGCCGCGGTCGCCGTCCTGCGCGGTGAAGTGGCTGTGCACGAAGACCAGGTCCTGGTCGGCGGCGATCCGCCGGATCGTGAACCGGCCCTGCGGGACCTGGGTCTTGAACCCGGCGACGAACTCGACCACCGGCTTGCGGCCGTCGGGCAGGTTGGGGTTGTGCTGGACGAGGTCCTCGGCGAGGAAGCGGTCGGCCTCGTCGGTCTCGCCGTCGTTCCAGACGGTGGTGAGGTACTGGGTCACCAGCTGCTTGTTGTGCTCGGACATCTCGGACTCTCCCGTTCGTGGGTTTCGGTGGTGCCTGGTGGTCAGGAGGTGGATGGTGCGGGGACCGGCTGCTCGGCCGGAGCCGGGGCCGCCGGGGTCTTGGTGCCGCGGCCGGACAGCACGTGCGCGCCGGCTGCCGCGATCAGCATCAGCAGGGCGAGCCCGGGCATCAGGGTCGCGCCGACCGAGGGCAGGAAGGTGGAGCCGATCAGGCTGCCCAGGCTCATGCCCAGGTACAGCGCGGAGGCGTTCAGCGCCAGGATCAGCGCCGGGTGGGCGGGCAGCACGGCGATCAGCCGGGCCTGCTGCGGGGCCTGGTACATCTGGCTGAAGAAGGCCCAGACCGCGAACAGCAGCAGGCCGGCGACCGCCGCCTTCGGGGTGACGACCAGCAGGGCCAGGGCCGCGCCCAGGCCGACCAGCGACACCGTGATGGTGCGGGTGCCGCCGAGCTTCTCGCTGATCCGCGGCGCCAGCCCGTTGCCGATCACGCCGACGACGCCGAAGGCCATCAGGGTGCCGGAGACCATGCCGGCGGTGGCGTCGAAGCGGGCCGCCAGGTAGGCGCCGGCCACGCCGTACACGGTGAACTGGGCGGCCATGAACAGCAGGGTGGTGGTGACGGTGGGCAGCGCGCCGGGGGTGCGCAGCGCGGCCCGGTACGCCTGGGCGGTCGGCGGTTCGCCGGCCGGCAGGTCCGGGACCAGCACCGCCACCAGCACCAGGGCCAGCGCGGAGAGCGCGCTGACGCCCAGCAGGGCCGGGCGCCAGCTCATGGTGGAGCCCAGGAAGGAGGCGAGCGGGACGCCGAGCACGGAGGCGGCGGTCATGCCGGCGAACACCGTGGCCAGCGCCCGGTGGCGCCGCTCCGGTCCGACGATGGCCGCGCCGGCCGCCGAGGAGGCCGGTCCGAAGATCGCCGCGCCGATCGCGCCGAGCACCCGGGTGAGCGTCATGGTGGTGTAGTCGGGGGCGACGGCGCTGAGGCCGCCGCCGACGGTGAGCAGCGCCAGGCCGAGCAGCAGGACCTTCTTGCGGTCCATCCGGCGCAGCAGGGCCGGTGCCGTCGGCGCGCCCACCGCGAAGGTGAGGGCGAACACGGTGACCAGCAGGCCGACGCTGGCCGGGGCGACCTCCAGGCTCTTGCCGATCGGGGCGTTGAGGCCGACGACGGCGAGCGAGATGGTGCCCAGGCTGAAGTAGCCGAGTGCCAGCGCGAGCAGGGCAGGGGTGGGGTTTCGAGGATTCACGGGACCTCGTTTCGCAGGTGGATTCCGGTGCGCGGTGAGCAGGTTCGGGTGACGGCATCGGCCGGGCGTGCCCGCGTTCAAAACGCTAGCCAGGCGGCCCGGGCCGGGTGCTCGGACCGCGCCCCCGCGGGGCACTGTGAAAGGTCGTCAGCGGTACTGCGTCAACTCGTGACCGGTGGGAACGGGACGGTGGAACAGCAGCGGCACCGGGCGCCCGGTGGCCACCAGCCAGTGCTCCAGGCCGCTGACGGCGACCAGCAGGACGGCGGTCGCCCCCAGGGTGGCGATCGCGGGCAGGAACGGGGCCCCGGCGGCCAGGCCGAGCAGGCACAGTCCGGCCCCGATCCGGGTCGCCGAGGCGGCGCCGAACATCCGCCAGCGGGTGTAGCCGAAGGTCAGGGCGAAGATCGCGGCGCCGATCGGGAGCAGGGCCGCGCTCGGGTCGTGCGGGACGCCGGTGGGGTGGGCGACGGTGTTGCCGGTGCCGACCGCGACCAGCAGCAGGCCGAGCACCAGCACCAGGTGGCCGTAGCTGAGCACGTCGCGCACCACGGTGGCCGGGGTGCGGTGGGTGCGCATCGCGTGCTCGACGGCGGGCGCGGCGAGGTGGAAGTACAGCCACCACAGCGCGCCGCCGATCACGAAGCTGAGCACCAGGGCGGCGATCAGCGCGGCGGTGAGCGCCCCGGCCGAGGCCCGGGCGCCGACCGCGAGGATGTTCTCGCCGAGCGCGATGATGATGAACAGGCCGAAGCGCTCCGGCAGGTGGGCCGCGCTGTAGGTCATGGCGTGCAGCCGGCGGCTCATCACCGCGGGCAGCACGGCCTCGGCCAGGATGGCGCCGGCCCAGATCGCGGCCCGGGCCGGGCCGCTGGCGAAGGCCCCGGCGGTCAGCGCCAGCGCGAACACCACGCCGACCGAGTACGGGTGGATGGTGCGGGCGAAGGGGCGGTCGCGCCGGGTGGCCTCGCCCATCAGCAGCCGCAGCACCAGGTACGAGCCGGCGAACAGCGCCGCGCCGGCGTGCCCGGACATCGCGCGCGGCGCGGCCACGCCCATGCCGTAGGTGGCCAGGCCGGCGGCGAGCAGCAGCAGCCGTTCGACGTGGGTCTCCTCGACCATGGTGACGGCCAGCGCGACGTCCACCCAGGCCCACCACAGCGGGGTGAGCATCAGCAGGGCCTGGCCGAACGTCGCCCAGCTGGGCGCGTGGCCGAGGATGTGGGTGGTCTGGCTGACGCCGAAGGCGAGCACGATGTCGTAGAACAGTTCCGCCCAGGTGGCCCGGGAGCGGGTGCCGTCGGCGGCGTGCTCGTGGGGGTGGTGGTGGAACATCTCCTCACCCTCTCTGCCCGGGCGGGGACGTCCGGGCGGTACGGGCAGTGGCCGGCCCGGCCGCCGCGGGGGCGGGCGGGCCGGCCGGTGGGGGTCAGGCGTCGTACCGGGCCAGCTCCTCGGGGCTCTGGTCGGTGTAGCCCTGGCTGACCTCGATGACGACGCCGTCCGGGTCGGTGACCCAGACCGTGCGCCAGCCGGGGATGTACTCGTCGAAGCCGAGCGGGCCGAGCGAGACGCTCAACCCGCCGTCGGCGCCGGCCAGGAAGGCGTCCACGTCGTCCACCTGGAAGGCCAGGTGGCGGACCGTGCCGGGGTTGGCCGGGCCGTCCTCCTTGGCGGCGGGGGCGGGCTCGGCGTCGCTGGCGAACAGCTCCAGCCAGGCCTCGCCGCGGCGCAGGAAGACCACCTGCCAGCCGTCGCCGGCCACCACCCGGGCCCGGCGGAAGCCGAACCAGCGGGTGTAGAACTCCTCGGTGGCCGCCTGGTCGCGGCAGTTGAGGCCGACGTGCGCCCAGCGCAGTGCGGCGGGTGCGGTCATCGCGGCCTCACTTCCCGAGCACGGGGGCGAACGGCGCGCTGTCGTGGAAGTTCGCCATGTAGACGATCTCGCCGCCGACGACGCGGAAGTAGTTGCACACCCCGGCCTCGACCTCCACGCCGGCGTGGGTGCGCCCGGTGATCCGCGAGACCACGGCCGCCTGCTCGCCGTCGATCACCACGTGCACCGGCTTGTTGGCGAACTCGGCGTAGGTCTGCGGGAATCCGCGCATCATCTCGCGCAGCGTCTCCCGGCCCTCGACGTGTCCGGCGAGCTGCTCGTCCATCACCGTGTCGGCGGCGAACAGGTCGCACCACGGGTTCCAGTCGCCCGCGTTGGCGAGCTCGTAGTAGCGGTCCACGACACCCCTGGTGTCCATGGGTCTCCTCCTGGGTCTGGGGGTGAACTCGGTGGGTGGGGGCGGGTGTTACGGGAGCTCGACGCCGAGCTGGGCCATCAGGCCGGCGGTGTCGGCCTGCACCCAGCGCTCGACGACCTTGCCGTGCTCCAGCCGGTAGACCTCCAGGCTGGTCCAGCTGACCTCCTTGCCGGTCGGCTCGATCCCGAAGAACGGGCCGACGTGCCGGCCGGTGAAGGTGATGTGCATGATCACCTTGTCCGGGTCGGCCGGGTAGAGGGCGTCCAGGTGGGCGTGGAAGTCGAGCGCCCGGTGGGCGCCGATGATGATGCCCTTGAGCTCCTCCAGGCTGGTCACGCTCCAGGCCGGGTTGTTGTCCCGGAACTCGGGGCCGAACAGCTCGTCCAGGTCGTCGTATCGGTGCGCGTTGACCGCGTCGCTGACCCGCTGCACCACGGCGGTGTTCTCGGCGCCGCGGGCCAGCTGCTCCTTCAGGCCGAGCAGGTCGTCCTGCGCCCAGCGCTCGGCGAGCAGGCCGTCCTCGGCGCGCCAGATCTCGGTGGTGGTCCACTCGACCGGCCGGCCGGTGGCGGGGATGCCGAGCAGCTCGCCGCGGTGGGTGCCGGTGAGCTTGACCCGGGTGACCACGCGGTCCCCGGCGGTGAACGCCTCCTGCAGTTCGCCGCGCAGGTCGAGCGCGTCGTGCGCGGCCTTGAGGGCCTGCTGGTAGCTCTCCAGGCTGCTGATGTCGAAGCCCGGGTGGTGGTCCCGGAACGCGGGGTCGATCACGGCGGCGATGCCGTCGGGGTCGTTGCGGTTCAGCGCGTCCAGGAAGCGCCGGTACAGGTCGAGGTTGTCCTGCTGGTCTGCCATCGTCGGCCTCCGGTCGGGGGGTCAGGGACGGTTGAGGATCAGGTCGGCGGCCTTCTCGCCGATCATCACGCTGGGGGCGTTGGTGTTGCCGGCCACCACGGTCGGCATCACCGAGGCGTCGGCGACCCGCAGGCCGTCGATGCCGTGCACTCGCAGGTCCGGGCCGACCACGGCGTCGGGTCCGGGGCCCATCCGGCAGGTGCCGGCGGGGTGCCAGAGCGTCGTGGCGTTGGCGCGGACGTACGCGCGCAGCTCCGCGGTGCCGACGGCTCCCTTGCCGGGGCCGTACTCCTCCCCGCGGAAGTCGTCGAAGGCCGCGGTGTGGGCCAGTTCCCGGGCCAGCCGGACGCCTTCGACCAGGACGTCCAGGTCGGCCGGGTCGCTGAGGTAGCCGGGCCGGACCACCGCGGTGGAGCGCGGGTCGGTGTCGCGCAGGGTCACCGTGCCGCGGCTCGCGGGCAGCAGCGCGATGGGCGCGAAGGTGAAGCCGGGGCCGGCCCGCAGTGCGGCGGGGGCGTCGGCGGGCAGGAACTTCACCGGCCCGAAGGTGAACTGCAGGTCCGGTCCGCGCGCGGGGTCGGCGGCGGCGGTCCGGGTGAACAGGCCCGCCTCGGAGAGCGGCGCCCCGGGCGGCAGTTCGCGCAGCGACTCGTAGCAGACCGGCGCGAACAGGTGGTCCTGCAGGTTGCGGCCCACCCCGGGCAGGTCGAGGAGCACCTCGACGCCCGCGGCGCGCAGCTGGTCGGCCGGGCCGATGCCGGACAGCAGCAGCAGCTTGGGGC
This sequence comes from Kitasatospora sp. NRRL B-11411, assembly GCF_000721345.1. Lineage (NCBI taxonomy): Bacteria > Bacillati > Actinomycetota > Actinomycetes > Kitasatosporales > Streptomycetaceae > Kitasatospora > Kitasatospora sp. NRRL B-11411. The sequence continues at coordinate 24,184 of NZ_JOGH01000085.1, forward strand.
TCTCGAACGCGCCCGCGCAGACGACGACTTCGCGGGTCGCCCGCAGGGTGTGCGTCCGGTCGCCCTGGAGGTACTCGACGCCGACCGCGCGGCCGTCCTCGACCAGGATCCGGGTCGCCTGGGCGCCGGTCTGCACGGTGAGGTTGGGGCGGGCCAGGGCCGGCCGCAGGTACCCGGTGGCGGTGCTGGAGCGGCGGCCCTGCGGGGTCCGGGTGTGCTGGTAGTGGAACCCGAAGCCCTCCTGGTGCTCGGCGTTGTAGTCGCCGTCGCCGCCGTGGCCGGTCTCCCGGGCCGCGGCGACGAACGCCTCGGCCAGCGGGGTGGGTTCGGCCGGCGCGGCGACCTGCACCGGGCCGCCCTCGCCGCGCCAGGCGGAGGCGCCGCCGGCGTAGTCCTCCGAGCGCCGGAAGTGCGGCAGCACGTCCCGGTACCCCCAGCCGGGGTTGCCCAGGTCGCGCCAGCCGTCGTAGTCGCGGCGGCTGCCGCGCACCCACATCAGCGCGTTGACCGCGCTGCAGCCGCCGGCCAGGCGGCCGCGGGCGACCGGGATCCGGCGCCCGTCGACGCCAGGTTCCGGCTCGGTGGCGTAGCCCCAGTCGACGGCCGTGCTCCAGTCGGCGGTGAGCAGTTCCAGCAGCGCGCCGGCGTCGGTGCGGTGCAGTTCCTCGCGCCCGGGCCAGCCGCCGGCCTCCAGCAGGACGACGTCCGCGGAGCCGTCCTCGCTGAGCCGGGCGGCCACCGCGGCGCCGGCCGAGCCGGCGCCGACCACCACGTAGTCGGCTGCCATCAGCCGGCGTCCCCGACCGGGGTGAGGGTGCCGACCCGGTAGCGGACGATCCGCGGCGCGCCGGTGGCCGGGTCGCGGGCCAGCTGCCAGCTCTGCTGCACCCGGAACACCTTCCGGTGGCCCTCGGCCAGGTGCTCGGCGGCCCAGACCACGGTCAGCTCGATGCCGACCAGGCCGTCCGCCTCGGTGGCGGTGAACTCCTCCAGGGTGTGGCTCTGGTCGGCGAAGGCCCCGCCGACCACGGCGTACCAGTCCCGGAAGTCGGCGTGCGAGCGGAGCGTGCGCTCCGGGAACGCCATCTCCAGGCCCTCGTCCGCCACCAGCGGCAGGAGTTCCTCCACCGGCTTGTGGCTGCTCAGCAGGTCGAACCAGTTCTGTGCGAATTCCCTGATTTCCGGGTTCTTCCCGGAGTTCGTCTCGGGCATTTCCGCTTCCCCTTTCCGCAATTCGTGAGCGCGGCTGACAGGGACGCTAGAATCCGGCCCGCCGGAGCGTCAACGGCCCGCCGCGCCCTTCCCCGCACTGTGCGAAGTCCCCTCCCGTCCTTCGGCAACTCGGCTGCTCGAAGGCGTCCCGGCCGGCCCGGGGGCCGGACCGCGGGACATGCCGAAGTGCTTTCGCCGACTTCGCAGTGTCCCGGCGGACGGGGCTACGACCCTGGCGCGAATTCCGCGGCGGCTGTTAGACAGAACCGCCGCCGACTTCCGGCGGGAATTCGCAAGGCAATCGAAGGAGAACACCGCCGATGGCGAAGAAGCGAATCCTCATCGTGCTCTCCGAGTACGGGTACTGGGGTGAGGAGCTGGTCGGGCCGCTGGAGACCTTCGACCGGGCCGGCTACGAGGTCACCTTCGCGACCCCGACCGGCAAGCGCCCCGCGGCCCTGCCGCCGAGCATGGACCCCGAGTACATCGACCCGCCGCTGGGCCGCTCGGTGACCAGCACCGAGATGGCCGAGAAGGTCAAGGTCCTGGACCGCTCCAGCCGGCTGGACGAGCCGCTGGACCTGGCCTCCTGGCTGCCGGACCGCCCGTACCGCAGCCGCAGCGACTTCCTGCGCGCCTGGGAGGGCTACCACACCCGCCGCGAGCAGGTGCGGGAGCAGATCGCCGAGCGCTACGACGCGCTGCTGATCGTCGGCGGCAGCGGCCCGATCGTCGACCTCGCCAACAACTGGCGGATCCACGACCTGATCCTGGCCTTCCACGCCCTGGACCTGCCGATCGCCGCCGAGTGCTACGGCATCGCGGCGCTGGCCTTCGCCCGCGAGCAGGACGACCGGGTCAGCATCCTGCGCAACAAGCACGTCACCGGGCACTGCATCGAGTACGACTACAAGGACGGCACCGGCTTCATGGGCACCGACTTCGTGATCGGCCCGCCGCCGTACCCGCTGGAGTACATCCTGCGCGACGCGACCCTCCCCGACGGGGCCTTCCACGGCAACTTCGGCAAGGAGACCTCGGTGATCGTCGACTACCCGTTCATCACCGGGCGGTCCACCCCGGACTCCTACCTCACCGGCCAGAAGCTGGTCGAGGTGCTGGAGCACGGGCTGCGCCAGTGGGGCTTCACGGCCTGACCCGCGCCGGCCGCGGGGAGCGGGGCGGGCGCCCGCCCCGCTCCCCGCGGCCCCACTCCCCCCGTACCGGAAGACCCAGCGCACACGAGGAGGAACAGCCATGGCCAGCAGGCCCGCACGGGTGGCGATGCTCGAACAGTTCGAGGCCGACGGCGTCACCCACATGTTCGGCAACCCCGGCACGGTCGAGCAGGGGTTCCTGGACGAGCTCCGCAACTTCCCCGGCATCCAGTACGTGCTGGCCCTCCAGGAGGCCACCGTGGTCGGCCTGGCCGACGGCTACGCCCGGGCCACCCGCCGCCCGGCCCTGCTCCAACTGCACTCCGGCGTCGGCCTCGGCAACGGCATCGGCATGCTGTACCAGGCCATGCGCGGCCACGCCCCGCTGGTCGTCCTGGTCGGCGAAGCCGGGCTGGCGTACGACGCCATGGAGGCCCAGATGGCCGCCGACCTGGTCGCCATGGGCGAGCCGGTCACCAAGTGGGCGACCCGGGTGGTCGACCCCCGCTCCACCCTGCGGGTGCTGCGCCGCGCCTTCAAGGTCGCCGCCACCCCGCCGTACGGCCCGGTGCTGGTGGTGCTGCCGGCCGACGTGCTGGACGCCGAGACCGACGAGCCGGTGGTGCCCACCTCCTACCTGGAGACCGCGGCCGTCCCCGCCCCGGAGACCGTCGAGCGCGCCGCCGACCTGCTGGCCGGCGCCGAGCGGCCGCTGGTGGTGGCCGGCGACGGCGTGCACTTCTCCGGCGCCCAGGCCGAACTGGCCCGCCTCGCCGAGGTGTGGGGCGCCGAGGTGTGGGGCGCGGACTGGTCCGAGGTCAACCTGCCCGCCGAACACCCTGCCTACCGCGGCCAGTTGGGCCACATGTTCGGCGCGTCGAGCCGCCGGGTCACCTCGGCCGCCGACGCGGTGCTGATCGCCGGCACCTACGCCCTGCCGGAGGTCTACCCGGCCCTGGACGGGGTGTTCGCCCCCGGCGCACCGGTGGTCCACGTCGACCTCGACAGCGGCGCCATCGCCAAGAACTTCCCGGTCGACCTCGGCATCCTCGCCGACCCCCGCCAGTCGCTCGGCCGGATCGCCGACGCCCTCGACGCCCGGCTGACCCCCGATCAGCACCGCCGGGCCGCCGGCCGGCTGCGCGACTGGGGCGCCGAGCAGGCCGCCGCCCGCGCCGAGGCCGACGAGCGCGACGAGCGCGAGGCCGCCGGCACGCTCACCGCCGCCGGCTTCGGCCGCGAGCTCGCCGCACGGCTCCCCGCCGACGCGATCCTCTTCGACGAGGCCCTGACCTGCTCGCCCGGCCTCTTCCGCCACCTGCCGCCGAACACCCCCGGGGAGTGGTTCCAGACCCGCGGCGGCTCGCTCGGCGTCGGCATCCCCGGCGCGCTCGGCGCCAAGCTCGCCCACCCGGAGAAGACCGTGGTCGGCTTCACCGGCGACGGCGGCTCGATGTACACCTTCCAGGCCCTGTGGACCGCCGCCCGCTACGGCATCGGCGCCCTCTTCGTCATCTGCAACAACGGCCGCTACAAGCTGCTCGACCAGAACATCGCCCAGTACTGGGACAGCCAGGACATCGAACCGCACGCCCTGCCCGACCTGTTCGACCTGACCCGCCCGGAGATCGACTTCGCCGCGCTCTCCCGCTCGCTGGGCGTCCCCGCCGTCCGGGTCGACAAGCCCGACCAGGCCGGCCCCGCGATCGCCGAGGCGCTGGCGAGCGGCGGACCGTTCCTGATCGACCTGGTGGTGGGCCGGTGAGCACCGCCACCGAGCCCGGCGGCCGGCTGGCCGGCCGGAGGATCGCCGTGCTGATGGAGAGCGACTTCTACGAGCCCGAGATCCTCTACTACCAGCGCCGGTTCGCCGAGGAGGGCGCCACCGTCCACTTCCTCACCCGGCTGTGGGGCAACGACCGGCTGGTCTTCCGCGGCCACGAGCACGGCATGCCGTTCGAGGTCAGCGAGTCCTTCGAGGACGTCGACGAGTTCGGGCTGCGCCAGTACGCGGCGGTGATCGTCCCCTCCGGGATCGTCGCCGACCGGCTGCGCTACACCGAGGACGTCGACCGGCTGCCGCCCGCCGCGCTGTTCCTGCGCCGCGCCTTCGCCGACCCGGCGATCGTCAAGGGGATCATCTGCCACGGCATGTGGCTGGCCGCCCCGGTGCCCTCGGTGATCCGCGGCCGGCAGGCCGTCGTCCACAACAACCTGCTGGGCGACCTGCGGAACATGGGCGGCGTCTTCGTCGACCGGGACGTGGTGGTCGACGACGACCTGGTGACCGCCCGCACCGGCAACCACTGCCACCTGTTCGCCCGCACCATCATCGACCGGATCGGCCACCGCTGATCCCGCTCCCCCCGCGCGTCCCGCCACCGAGAGGAGTTCCGCCATGCCCGCCCGTACCGCCGTGTTGTCCCCCCGTGCCGCCTCAGCAGTCCGCCACCGGCCGGAGCCAGTCGGGCGGATCCCGGTGCTCGACGTCAGACCGGCCGTCGACGGCGGCCGCCGGCCCGCCAAGGCGGTCGAGGGCGAGACCTTCGAGGTGTCCGCCACCGTGTTCCGCGAGGGCCGGGAGGCGGTCGCCGCCAACGTGGTGCTGCGCGGTCCCGGCGGCCGCCGCGGGCCGTGGACGCCGATGCGCGAACAGGCCCCCGGCACCGACCGCTGGAGCGCCCGGGTCACCCCCGCCGTCCCCGGCCGCTGGACCTACACCGTGGAGGCCTGGAGCGACCCGGTCACCTGCTGGCGGCGCACCGCCGCGGTCAAGGTCCCGGCCGGCGTCGACGTCGAGGTCACCCTGGTCGAGGGCGCCGAACTGCTGGAGCGGGCCGCCGGGAACGTCCCGCAGGGCCGCGGCCGCGGCGTCCTGCTCGGCGCCGCCGCCGCGCTCCGCGACCCGGCCCGCTCCCCGCTGGAGCGGCTGCTGATCGCCCGCCGTCCCCGGGTCACCGCCGTCCTGGAGCGCTACCCGCTGCGCGAACTGGTCAGCAGCTCACCGGAGTTCGAGCTGGTGGTCAGCCGCAAGCGGGCGCTGTTCGGCTCCTGGTACGAGTTCTTCCCTCGCTCGGAGGGCGCGGTGGTCGACCCGTCCGGGGTCGAGCCGCCGGTGTCGGGCACCTTCCGCACCGCCGCCGAACGGCTGCCCGCGGTGGCCGCGATGGGCTTCGACGTGGTCTACCTGCCGCCGGTCCACCCGATCGGCCGCTCCTACCGCAAGGGCCCGAACAACAGCCTGGCCGCGGGCCCGCACGACGTCGGCTCGCCGTGGGCGATCGGCTCGCCGGAGGGCGGCCACGACGCCGTCCACCCGGACCTGGGCACCATCGAGGACTTCGACCACTTCGTGGCCGAAGCCACCGCGCTGGGCCTGGAGGTCGCCCTCGACTTCGCCCTGCAGTGCTCGCCGGACCACCCCTGGGTGCGCGAGCACCCGGAGTGGTTCACCCACCGCCCGGACGGCACCATCGCCTTCGCCGAGAACCCGCCGAAGAAGTACCAGGACATCTACCCGGTCAACTTCGACCGGGACTTCGACGGGATCGTCCGCGAGACCCTGCGCGTCCTGCGGTTCTGGATGGGCCACGGGGTGCGGATCTTCCGGGTCGACAACCCGCACACCAAGCCGGTCAACTTCTGGGAACGGGTGCTGGCCGACATCGCCCGCACCGACCCCGACGTGCTGTTCCTGGCCGAGGCGTTCACCCGGCCCGCGATGATGCACACCCTCGGCAAGATCGGCTTCCACCAGTCCTACACCTACTTCACCTGGCGCGACACCAAGGCCGAACTCACCGAGTACCTCACCGAGTTGACCGGCGAAGCCGCCGCCTGGATGCGCCCCAACCTCTTCCCCACCACCCCTGACATCCTCCCCGAACAGCTCCAGACCGGCGGCCCCGCCGCGTTCGCCCTGCGCGCCGTCCTCGCCGCCACCCTCTCCCCCAGCTACGGCATCTACGCCGGCTACGAGCACTGCGAGGACCGGGCCGCCCACCCGGGCTCGGAGGAGTACCTCGACTCCGAGAAGTACCAGCTGCGCCCCCGCGACTGGACCCGCACCGACACCCTCGCCCCGCTGCTCACCGCGCTCAACCGGCTGCGCCGCCGCCACCCCGCCCTCCAGCAGCTGCGCGACCTGCGCTTCCACCCCACCGACAACGACCGGATCCTCGCGTTCTCCAAGACCGCCCGCACCGAGGACGGCACCGAGGACCGGGTCGTCGCCGTGGTCAACCTCGACCCGCACCACGTCCAGGAGGCCACCGTCACCCTGGACCTGCCCGAGGACACCAAGGTCCGGGACGAGCTGACCGGCGAGCTCTACCTCTGGGGCCGGCGCAACTACGTCCGGCTCGACCCGGCCGTCGCCCCCGCCCACCTGCTCACCCTGCGTCAGGACGGCTGAGATGACCACCGCCGTCTGCGAGTCCTGCCTGGCCACCGAACCCGGTCCGGCCCTCCGGGGCGACGCGCTGCTCCGCCCGATGCTGCCCGCGCTGCTGCCCTGGCTGGTCACCCGCCGCTGGTTCACCCACGAGAGCGGCTGCCTGCAGGACCTCGTCCCGGTCACCGACACCGTGCTGGAACGGCCCGGCGGCGAAGCCGTCCTGGTGCACGCCCTGCTCACCGCCGTCCACACCTCCGGCGCCGCCCGCCGCTACCAGCTGCTGCTGGGGCTGCGCCCCCGGCTCGCCCCGCGCCTGAACGCGGCGGTGGTCGGGCAGGCGGTCGGCGGCCGCTGGGACGGCTGGTGGATCTACGAGGCCACCGACGACCCCGAGCTGATGTCCCTGCTGCTGGAGCGCACCCGGACCGCCCGCCCCGGCGAACCCCGTCTCACCCTGACCCGCCCCGGCTCCCTGCCCGACAGCCTCACCCCGCGCCCGCTGAAGGCCGAACAGACCAACAGCGCCGTGGTGTTCGGCAACCGACTGATGCTCAAGCTGTTCCGCCAGCCGCAGCCCGGCCCGCACCCGGAGGCCGAGGTGCTCACCGCCCTCACCGCCGCCGGCAGCCGCAGCACCCCCGGCCTGCTCGGCCGCCTCACCGTCGACGACCACGTGCTCGGCGTGCTCCAGGAGTTCCTGCCCGCCGACGGCGACGGCTGGGAGCTGGCCGTCCGGCACGCCACCGACAGCCTGCGCGGCCGCGAGGGCGCCGCCGGCCTCGGCGGATTCGGCGCCGACGCCTACGCCATGGGCGAGTCCGTCGCCCGCACCCACCGCCTGCTCGCCGAGACCTTCCCCCGCCGCCACCTGACCGAGAAGCAGGTCTGCGGCATCGTCGGCCGGCTCGACGACCGGCTGCGCGACGCCGCCTGCCGGGTCCCCGAGATCGTCCCGCACACCGGGCGGATCACCGAGATCTACCGGGACTTCGCCCGGGCCGCCTGCCAGGGCCGCGGCCTCGACGGCCAGCGGATCCACGGCGACCTCCACCTCGGCCAGGTGCTGCGCACCCAGACCGGCTGGAAGGTCATCGACTTCGAGGGCGAACCCGGCGGCGCCGCCGACGACCAGGGCCGCCCGCAGCCCGTCCTGCGCGACGTCGCGGGCATGCTGCGCTCCTTCGAGTACGCCGCCGAGCACGCGCTCGCCGCCCTGCTCGCCGAGGACGCCGAACTCCTCGACCCCGCCGACCGGCTCCGCCACACCCGCCGCGCCCGGGCCTGGTCGCTGCGCGGCCGCCGGGCCTTCATCGCCGGCTACGCCGCCGGCGGCCCGGTCGACCCCTACTGCCACCCGGCGGTGCTGCGCGCCTTCGAGATCGACAAGGCCGTCTACGAGGCCGTGTACGAGACCCGCTACCGCCCCGACAAGCGGTTCATCCCGCTCAACGCGATCCAGCGGCTGGCCGCCGGCCGCTGAACCGCCCGCCCGAACCCCGAGAGGACGCCACTCCCGTGACCGTGCAGCTGACGGCCCCGCTCCTGCTCCCCGAGGCCCCGCCGCCGCCCGACGACGCCGAACGGCTGCTCGCCGGCACCCACCACGACCCGCACGCCGTCCTCGGCGCGCACCCGGTCGGGGACGGCGTGGCCGTCCGGGCGCTGCGGCCCGGCGCGGAGAGCGTGGTGCTGGAGACCCCGCTCGGCGAGGTCGCCCTGGTGCCCGGCCCGGACGGCCTGTTCACCGCCCTGCTCCCGATCACCCGACTGCCCGACTACCGGCTGCGGGTGACGTATCCGGGCGGTGAGCCGCTGGTGCAGGAGGACGGCTACCGGCTGGCCCCGACGCTGGGCGAGCTGGACCTGCACCTGATCCGCGAGCTGTGGACCGTGCTGGGCTCGCACCTGCGCACCGTGGACGGCGTGGCGGGCACGGCGTTCGCGGTGTGGGCGCCGAACGCGGTCGGGGTGCGGGTGATCGGCTCGTTCAACCACTGGGACGGCACCGCGCACCCGATGCGCTCACTGGGCTCCTCGGGCGTCTGGGAGGTGTTCCTGCCCGACGTCGGCGAGGGGGACCGCTACAAGTACCAGATCCTCACCCGCCACGGACACCGCCTGGAGAAGGCCGACCCGCTGGCCCGCGCCACCCAGTGCCCCCCCGACACCGCCTCCGTCGTCACCACCTCCCGCCACACCTGGCAGGACACCGAGTGGATGGAGCAGCGCGCCCGCACCGTCCACCACCGCGCCCCGATGTCGGTCTACGAAATGCACCTCGCGTCCTGGCGCCCCGACCTGACCACCTACCGCCAGATCGCCGAGGCCCTCCCCCGCTACCTGACCGAACTCGGCTTCACCCACGTCGAGTTCATGCCCGTCATGGAACACCCCTTCGGCGGCTCCTGGGGCTACCAGGTCTCCGGCTTCTACGCCCCCACCGCCCGCCTCGGCACCCCCGACGACTTCCGCCACCTCATCGACACCCTCCACCAGGCAGGCATCGGCGTACTCGTCGACTGGGTCCCCGCCCACTTCCCCAAGGACGACTTCGCCCTCGCCCGCTTCGACGGCGAACCCCTCTACGAGCCCGCCGACCCGCTGCGCGCCGAACACCCCGACTGGGGCACCCTGGAGTTCGACTACGGCCGCACCGAGGTCCGCAACTTCCTGGTCGCCAACGCGGTGTACTGGTGCGAGGAGTTCCACGTCGACGGCCTGCGCGTCGACGCCGTCGCCTCCATGCTCTACCTCGACTACTCCCGCGAGAACGGCGCCTGGACCCCCAACCGGCAAGGCGGCCGCGAGAACTGGGACGCCGCCTCCTTCCTCCAGGAGATGAACGCCACCGTCTACCGGCGCTGCCCCGGCATCCTGACCATCGCCGAGGAGTCCACCGCCTGGGAAGGCGTCACCCGCCCCACCGACACCGGCGGCCTGGGCTTCGGCCTGAAGTGGAACATGGGCTGGATGCACGACTCCCTGGCGTACATCGCCAAGGAACCCGTGCACCGCAAGTACCACCACAACGAGATGACCTTCTCGATGGTGTACGCCTACTCCGAGAACTACATTCTCCCCATCTCCCACGACGAAGTCGTCCACGGCAAACGAGCCCTCGTCTCCAAGATGCCCGGCGACTGGTGGCAGCAGCGCGCCGACCACCGCGCCTACCTGGGCTTCATGTGGGCCCACCCCGGCAAGCAACTCCTGTTCATGGGACAGGAGTTCGCCCAGGGCGCCGAATGGGACCACGAACACGGCCCGCAGTGGTGGGTGCTGGACGACGACTGGCCCGGCGCCGCCGGCCACCGCGGCCTCCAACGCCTGGTCGCCGACCTCAACCACACCTACCGCGCCACCCCCGCGCTGTGGGAGCAGGACACCGTCCCCGACGGCTTCCGCTGGCTGGACGGCGACGCCGCCGACGAGAACGTCATCGCGTTCGTGCGCCGTGCGGCGGACGGCAGCCCGCTGGTGGCCGTCAGCAACTTCTCGCCGGTCGTCCGGCACGGCCGGCGGGTCGGGCTGCCGCTGCCGGGCCGTTGGCGGACCGTGCTGGACACCGACGACGCCCGGTACGGCGGCAGCGACGCCGCCGCCGGGAACCGCCGGCCCGAGGCCGAACCCGTCCCGTGGCACGGCCAGGACCACAGCGCCCGGCTGACCCTTCCCCCGCTGGCCACCGTCTGGCTGACACCCGAGGAGCATCATGGAGCCTGAACTCGCCCGCCGCCTGGTCAAGGCCTACGACGTCCGCGGCCTGGTGCCGCAGGAGCTGGACGAGGCCGCCGCGTACCGGATCGGCGCCGCCTTCACCGAGCTGACCGGGGCCGCCGAGATCGCGGTCGCCCACGACATGCGCGACTCCTCGCCCGCCCTGGCCGCGGCCTTCACCCGGGGCGTGCTGGAGCAGGGCGTGGACGTCCTGGACGCCGGCCTCGGCTCCACCGACTACCTGTACTTCGTGTCCGGGCGGCTCGGCGTGCCCGGTGCGATGTTCACGGCCAGCCACAACCTGGCGGCGTACAACGGGATCAAGCTGTGCCGGGCGGGGGCCGTGCCGATCGGCGAGGGCAGCGGCCTGGAGCGGATCCGGGCCGCGCTGGTCGACCCGGCGCCGGTCGCCGCCGATCCGCTCCCGGGGGTCCGGCGGGCCGAGAGCCTGCTCGACGAGTACGCCGCGCACCTGCGTTCGCTGGTCGACCTCTCGGGGCTGCGGCCGCTGAAGGTGGTGGTGGACGCGGGCAACGGCATGGCCGGGCTGACCGTGCCGCTGGTGCTGGACCACCCGCTGCTCGAGGTCGTCCCGATGTACTTCGAGCTCGACGGCAGCTTCCCGCACCACGAGGCCGACCCGATGAAGCCGGCCAACGTCGCGGACCTGAAGGCCCGGGTCCGGGCGGAGGGCGCCGACCTGGGGCTGGCCTTCGACGGGGACGCCGACCGCTGCTTCGCGGTCGACGAGCGCGGCGAGGCGGTGCCCGCCTCCTCGGTGGTCGCGCTGGTCGCCGCCCGGCTGCTGGCCGGCGAGCCCGGGGCCCGGGTGGTGCACAACCTGATCACCTCGCGGTCCGCGGTCGAGGTGATCGAGGAGAACGGCGGCGTGCCGGTCCGCTCCCGGGTCGGGCACTCCTTCGTCAAGGCGCTGATGGCCGAGCACCGGGCGGTGTTCGGCGGCGAGCACTCCGGGCACTACTACTTCCGGGACTTCTGGTTCGCCGACACCGGCATGCTGGCCGCCCTGCACGTCCTGGCCGAACTGTCGGCCGCGGACCGGCCGTTGTCGAAGCTGGTCGCGGGCTTCACCCGGTACGCCACCGCGGCGGAGACCAACCTGGAGGTCGCCGACCCGGCCGCCGCGCTGGCCGCGGTGGAGCGCTCGCTCGGCGACAGCGCCGTCCTGGACCGGCTGGACGGCCTGACCGCCGCCTTCTCCGACGGCGCCTGGTTCAACCTGCGCGCCTCCAACACCGAGCCGGTGCTGCGGCTGAACGCCGAGGCCCCCGACGGCGGCCGCCTCGACGACCTCCGCGACCGGGTGCTGCGGATCGTCGCCGGCGCCTGAACCGGCGGTCCGGTCCCGGGGGCAGCCGCGCCGGGACCGGACCGCCCGCGGACCCGCCGCACCCGGCGGGTCCGCGGGCGGCTACTGGCTGAGCTGCCGCGGCGAGGACGCCTCGGCCGTGCTGGGCAGCGCCCGCAGACCGACGCTGGTCAGCGCCCGCTGGTAGGCGCTCATCGCCTCGTCCGGCCGGCCGAACCGCTGCCAGAGGTCGCCGGCCTGCCGCCAGACCTCCGCCGCGCCGCGGTTGGCGGCGAGCTGGCCGAGCTGCCGCTCGACCGCGCGCAGCGTGGCCACGCCGCTGTCCGGGTCGCCGCCGAAGAACTGGGCCTCGGCCAGCAGCACCCGGGCCTTGGCGGCGTCGAACCGCGGCTCGGCCCGCAGCAGCCCGAGCGCCCGGTTGGCGTGCGCCGCCGCCTCGTCGAACCGCCGCAGCTGGATGTCCAGTTGGGCCAGGCTGGTCTCGCTCCAGGCCTGCTCGGTGGCGGTGCCGGCCTCCAGCAGCCCGAGCTGGGACTCGTCCAGCAGGGTGCGGGCCCGCTCCAGGTCGGGCGGCTCCGTCTCCAGGATGAGCCGCCCGTACACGCCCTTGAGCAGGGCCAGGTGCCGGACGTTGTCGGTCTCGGCCATCATCATCAGCGCCCGCTCGGTGAGGCCGAGCGCCTCGTCCACCCGCCCGCGCGACTTGGCGACCAGCGCGGCGTTCCAGTACACCGAGCCGCGGGCGACCCGCGAGCCGGTCTGCTCGGCGACCACCAGCAGCCGGGCCGCGACCAGGTTGGCCTGGCCCAGGTCGCCGCGCTCGCGGTAGCAGCCGATCAGGGTGGCGCCGAGCTGGATGTGGTCGTCGGTGACGTCCAGGCCGAGCGAGTCGAGCTTGCGCATCGCCCGCTCGCCCACCTCGACGCTCATGACGTGGTCGCCGGACTCCCGGTAGCAGCGGCACAGCGCCACCGCGAGCTGGGCCCACTGGGCCGAGCCGGCCACCATGACCGGGTCCTCGAAGAGCGTGGTGAGCAGTTGGATCGCGGCCTCCAGCCGGCCCAGCTTCTCGAACGCCAGCGCCTGGCCGAGCCGGGCCCGGTGGACCATCGCGTCGCTGAGCAGCGGCGCCGAGGCCAGCGCCTCGCTGAAGGACTGCAGCGCCTCCCCGTTGGAGCCGTTGCGCAGCGCCATGTCGCCGAAGGCCACCTTGAGCTCGAGCTCCTTGATGGTGGCGTCGTCGTGCCCGGTGCGCAGGTACTCCACCGAGCAGCCGACCCGCTCGGCGAGGCTCTTCAGCACGGCCTCCGACGGGGCCCGCTTGCCGGTCTCGATCAGGGACACGTAACTGACCGAGATGTCCTCGGAGGCGAGGTCCTGCTGGTTGAGCCCGCGCTTGAGCCGGAGCTCGCGCAGGCGCTGACCGATTCCACCCGCCACGCTCTGAGTCTGGTCCACGTCGTCCACCTCCAGAGTGCCATTTGACTGCCATTTTTACAGGACGGCGAGCGGGCCGCCAAGGAGTTGTCGATGCCTTCGTTCTCGGCTGTTCTCGGACTGACCTGACGTTGTACCGGGTGTCGAGGTCTCCCCGGAGGCGGTCCATTGACAGCTTCTGTCAATCCGGATTGACTCTAGGTGTCAATTCGAAGCGGCCCACGGAGGGCCTGCCCAGGAAGGCACTGCCATGTCCAAGAGCCTGATCGCCCGCCTCGCCGCCGTGCTCGCCGCGACCGGCCTCGCCCTGGTCCTCGGCCCGCTCGGCGTCGGCCACCCCTCCGTCCCGGCCAAGGCCGTCCCTGCGGCCGCCGCCACCCCCGACGGGGACGGCGACTGCTGCTGACCCGCGCCCGGCCCCCGGAACCAGCGCACCAGCCCAGAAGGGATCCGCCATGCGCGTCTCCGTCCTGACCAGGGAGTACCCGCCCGAGGTGTACGGCGGTGCCGGCGTCCACGTCACCGAGCTGACCCGGGCGCTGCGCCGCCGCGTCGAGGTGGACGTCCACTGCTTCGGCGAGCCCCGCCACGAGGAGGGCACCCGCGCCCACGCCGTCCCCGAGGCGCTGCGCGGCGCCAATCCCGCGCTCGGCTTCCTCGGCGCCGGCCTCGGCGCCGCGGCCGCCTGCGCCGGCGCCGACCTGGTGCACAGCCACACCTGGTACGCCAACGGCGCCGGCCAGGTCGCCGGGGTGCTGCACGGCGTCCCGCACGTGATGACCGCGCACAGCCTGGAGCCGCTGCGGCCGTGGAAGGCCGAGCAGCTCGGCGGCGGCTACGCGCTCTCCTCCTGGCTGGAGCGCACCGCCGCGCTGTCCGCGGACGCCGTCATCGCGGTCTCCCGCGCGATGCGCGCGGACGTGCTGGCGGCCTACCCGGAGATCGCGCCCGAGCGGGTCCACGTGATCCACAACGGCATCGACGCCGACGCCTACCGGCCCGACCGCTCCCCCGCGGTGCTGGAGTGGTTCGGCCTCGACCCGGACCGGCCGATCGTGCTGTTCGTCGGCCGGGTCACCCGCCAGAAGGGCCTGCAGCACCTGCTCCGGGCGGCCTTCGAACTGCGCCCGGAGGCCCAGTTGGTGCTGTGCTGCGGGCAGCCGGACACCCCGGAGATCGCCGCCGAGGTGGACGCCCTGGTGGCCGGCCTGGTCCGGCGGCGCGACGGCGTGGTCCGGATCGACGGGATGCTCGACCCGCTGAGCCTGCGCCGGCTGCTCAGCTGCGCGGCGGTGTTCGTCTGCCCCTCGCTGTACGAGCCGATGGGCATCGTCAACCTGGAGGCGATGGCCTGCGGGACCGCCGTGGTGGCCACCGCGGTCGGCGGCATCCCCGAGGTGGTCGAGCACGGCCGCACCGGCCTGCTGGTGCCGTACGAGCCGCGGAACGACGCGACCGGGGAGCCGGCCGACCCGGCCGCCCTGGCCCGCGGCCTGGCCGCGGCCGTCAACGCGCTGCTGGAGTCCCCGGGGACGGCGGAGAAGTTCGGCCTGGCCGGGCGGGAGCGGGCGGTCCGGGAGTTCTCCTGGGACCGGGTCGCCGAGCGCACCCTCGACGTCTACGGCAAGGTGCTGGCCGCCCGCTGACCGCCGCCCGGCGGGGCCGGCGCTCAGCCCGCCGGGGCGGGCACCGGCTCCGCCGCGGCCCGCGGCCGCTCGCGCAGCAGCAGGAGCGCGGGCCCGGCCAGCACGGTGGCGGCGACCGCGACCAGCAGCAGCGCCGCGTACGGCCGGGGGCCGATCAGGCCGGCCTGCCGGCCGGCGGTGAGCAGGACGAGTTCGGTCAGCCCCTTGGTGTTCATCAGGACGCCGAGCCGCAGGCTGTCCCGCCAGGGCAGCCCGCCGCGCCGTCCGACCGCGGCGGCGGGCAGCACCTTGGCCGCGGTCGAGGCGGCGAGCACCGCCCCGGCCAGGGCGAGGAAGCCGGGGTCGGCCAGGTCGGCGCCGAGGTCGACCTGCTGGCCGGCGCCGAGGAAGAAGCAGGGCAGCAGCACGGTGGCCAGGGTGCCGAGCCCGGCGGCGGCGGTGGCGGGCAGTTCGCCGTGCGGGCCGCGGGCGGGCGGCCAGAGCAGGCCGAGCACCAGGCCGCCGAACAGCGTGTGCAGGCCGAGCCCGGAGGAGAGCGCGGCGGCCAGGCAGACCGCGCCGAGCAGCGGGGCGGCGCCGGGGCGGGTGCCGGGCGGGGTGCGGTTCGCGGTGCGGGCGCGGCGGCGGGCGAGCAGTCCGGCGCCCGCGACCCCGGCCAGGGCGAGGGCCAGGCGGCCGGCCGGCAGGGTGCCGGCCAGCCAGAGGGCGAGGGCGAGCAGCGCCCAGCAGGCGCCGTCGCCGACGGCCGCGGCGGCCAGGCCGAGCCGGCCCTCGGGGGTGTCGTCCAGGCCGCGGTCGTGCAGCAGCCGGGCCAGCACGGGCACGGCGGTGACGCCGAGCGCGGCGGCCAGGAAGACCGCGAAGGAGCCGGGTGAGCCGTGCGGTCCGACCCCGCCCGAGCGGACCAGCCAGGGGGCGAGCACCAGCCCGGTCGCGGCCGGCACCGACACCGACACCGCGGCCAGCGGCAGCGGGGAGCGGCCTCCGGCGTCCCGGCGGGTCCGGGTCTCCGCCGCGAGTCGCGCGCCGATCTCGAAGGCGTAGAGGGAGAGGGCGAGTTGGGCCAGGCCGTCGAGGACGGTCAGCGGCGAGCCGGTGAACAGCTGTCGGTGCAGGTCGGGCAGGACGCGTCCGAGCAGGGACGGTCCGAGCGCGATCCCGAGCGCGATCTCGCCGATCACCGCCGGCTGGCCGAACCGCCGGGCGAGCCGGGCGGCGCCGAGGCCGAGGGCCAGGACGGCGGCGAAGGCGAGGAGGAACCGGGTGGTGGGATCCAAGGACATCTGCAGCCCCCAATATTTACTTAAGAATTGACAGCCAGAAATCTAGGTCGTCACATCCGGGCCGTCGACGGGACGCCACCGACCGGACCGCACTGTGGAAAGTCCGCCGGGACACCCCCGTACTTGAACGGAATGTTCACAACGAATCCTTGACCACACCGCGTTCGCCGGCGCATCCTGGGGCCATGGCCGACACCGCTCCCCGATCCCCGTCCCCCGCCGACCCGTTCGCGCCGCCCGACCCCGCCGCCGCGCGGGCCGGGCGGGTGTACGCCGCGCTGTTCCGGATCGCCGAGCGGCACGCCGCCGGGGACGGGCAGCGGCAGCGGCAGGTCAACCCGGCGGTGCTCGCCCCGCACGAGGCGGTGCGGCTGGTGGCGTTCCTGCTCAGCGGGGCGGCGCTGGCCGAGGAGGACGAGCCGGAGGTCGACCGGGACGACATCACGGCCGCGCTGACCCTGCTGCCCCTGGTCCGGGCCGAACTCGACGAGCTGGAGGCCGGGTTGCTCACCATGGCCCGCGGCCGCGGGATGACCTGGCAGGACATCGCCTTCGGCCTCGGTCTGGGGACGCCGCAGGCGGCCCGCCAGCGGCACGAGCGGCTCACCGACCGGACGGCGCCCGACGGGGCGTCCTGACGGATCGCCGGGAGGCGTGCGGCGCCCCGGGAACGCCCGAAGGCCCCCACCCGGTGGAGGGTGGGGGCCTTCGGGACTGCTGTGCTGTACTCCGCCCGGTGGCGGGGCCGGCTGAGCACCACGGAGGTCGTGGTCCGGCGGCGCTGCCGGGCGGAGGGCCTCCGACTCGAACCCGACCTGTGTCGGGTCTGGTCGCTTCCTGCTTACTTGCTGGCGGCGAGTTCCTTCTCGGGCGCGGCCGCGGCGGCGGGCTTCGGCGCGGGGGCGGTCGCCTCCTGGAAGGCGTCGAAGGGCTTCTCCATCTCGGAGAGGCCGACCGTCTCGCGCTTGAGGAACATCGCCAGGGTCCAGTCGGTGAAGACCCGGACCTTGCGGTTCATGGTCGGGACCATCGCGCCGTGGTAGCCGCGGTGGAACCACCAGGCCAGGCGGCCCTTCAGCTTGATCTTGCCGAAGAGGATCGCCACGCCCTTGTGCAGGCCGAGGCCGGCCACCGCGCCGAGGTTCTTGTGCTTGTACTCGGCCTGCGGGAAGCCGCGCATGCCCGCGATGACGTTGTCACCGAGGACGGCGGCCTGGCGCACCGCGTGCTGCGCGTTCGGCGGGCACCAGGCGCCCTCGCCCGAGGCGAGGTCGGGGACCTGGGCGTTGTCGCCGGCCGCCCACACGTAGTCGAAGCCCTGGACCTGGAGGGTCGCCGCGGTGTCCACGTGGCCGCGCGGGCCGAGCGGGAGGCCGAAGCGGTTGACGACCGGGTTGGGCTTGACGCCGGCGGTCCACACGATGGTGGAGGCGTCGAACTCCATGCCGTTCTTCAGCACCACGTGCTGGTCGACGCAGGAGTCCATCGAGGTCTCGATGTAGACCTCGATGTTGCGCTCCTCCAGGCGGCCCTTGGTCCACAGACCGAGGTCGGGGCCCATCTCGGGGAGGATGCGGTTGGCCGCCTCCACCACCACGAAGCGCATGTCGTCACGGCTGACGGTCTTGTAGATCTTGGCGGCGTCGCGCGCCATGTCCTCGATCTCGGCGACGGTCTCGATGCCGGCGAAGCCACCGCCGATGACCACGAAGGTCAGGGCCTTGCGCCGGACGTCCTCGTCCGTGGTGGACTCGGCCTTGTCGAGCTGCGCCATGACGTGGTTGCGGAGGCTGATCGCCTCCTCGACCGTCTTCATGCCGATGCCGTGCTCCGCCAGACCCGGGATCGGGAAGGTGCGGGACACCGAGCCGGTCGCCACGACCAGGTACTCGAAGGGCAGTTCGTAGGAGTCGCCGGCCGCGGGCTGGATGGTGGCGACCTTGCGGGCGTGGTCCACCTCGGTCACGTGACCGGTGAGCACCTCCGCCTTCTTCAGGGCGCTGCGCAGCGGTGCGACGAGGTTGCGGGGCGCGACGTTGCCGCCGGCCGCCTCGGGAAGGAAGGGCAGGTACGTCATGTACGACCGCGGGTCGACGACCGTGACGGTCGCTTCGCCGTAGCGCATCTTTTTGAGGATGCGCATCGCGGCATACAGGCCGACGTAACCACCGCCGACAATGAGGATGCGAGGACGCTCCGTGGTGCTCATATCCGAAAGTATCCACCCCCGCCTGACGGGCCGTTCGTGAGGCCCGTCACAAGCTCCTGGACACCTGGTGCTACACTACGCGCCCGCACTTCGCCCCCCGGAGGCCCGTTCCGGGCCCGCCGACCGCCCTCCGCGACCGGGACGGCACTCAGTGCCGCGCTGAGCAGCAACGATCCCGGTGCCGCACGGGTTCCCGAGCGGGGTTTCGATTTCTCCGGGATGAACGCCAGGTTGCCTGCGATCCCATGAACAACCCGCCAGCGGCACCTTCGGTCCCACATTTCGGACGGAGCGGACACCCAGGTGGGTCGAAAGGCTGGATTGCCATGTGAAGAAATTCACGAAGGTTCTTCGGCCGACACGCCGCAAGCCCCCCGAAGGGCCCCGGGAAGGGCCCGGAAGGCCCTTCCGCGGACCTCCGGACCCCGCTCCCCGCAGGGCCCCGCCCGGGGTGCCGGGTCAGGCGATGGACCAGGCGATCCCGTCGAGGATGTCGTGCTCGGAGACCAGCAGTTCGGCGGCCCCGGTGCGCTCCATGATCTCCAGCAGCACCAGCGCGCCCGCCGCGATCACGTCCACCCGGCCGGGGTGCATGACCGGGACGGCGGCCCGCTCGGCGTGCGAGGAGTGCAGCAGCCACTGGGCGGTCTCCCGGACCTGCGCGACGTCCAGCACCGCGTGGTGGATCCGCTCGGAGTCGTACCCGGGCAGTTCGAGGGCGATCCCGGCCACCGTGGTGACGGTGCCGGCCAGGCCGACCAGGGTGGCGCCGGAGTCCAGCGGGACGGCCTGCGCGACGGTGTCCAGCGCGGCCCGGATGTCGGCCCGGGCGGCCGCGATCTGCGCCTCGGTGGGCTGCCCGCCCGCGAAGTGGCGCTCCGTCATCCGCACGCAGCCGATGTCCATCGAGTACCCGACCCGCACGTCCCGCTCGCCGAGCACGAACTCGGTGGAGCCGCCGCCCAGGTCGAACACCAGGTAGGGCGGGCGGTGCGGGCCGCCGAGCAGTTCCCGGGTGGCGCCGGTGAAGGAGAGCCGGGCCTCCTCGTCGCCGCTGACCACGCTCGGCGTGACGCCCAGGATCTCCTTGACCCCGGCGGTGAACTCGGCGGCGTTCTCGGCGTCCCGGGACGCGGAGGTGGCGACCATCCGGATCCGGTCCGGGGTGACCCCGTGCGCGTCGATGACCTCGGCGTACTCGCGGCAGGCCGCGAAGGTGCGGGCCAGCGCCTCGGGGTGCAGCCGGCCGGTGCGGTCGACGTCCTGGCCGAGCCGGACGATCAGCATCCGCCGGTCCAGGTCGGTGATCTCGCCCGTGGCGGGGTCGAGGTCGGCGATCAGCAGGCGGATCGAGTTGGTGCCGCAGTCGATCGCGGCGACCCGGGTCGGGCTCACGACTCGTCCTCCTGTTCGGCCTGTCCGGCCTCGGCGGCGGCCTTGCGGGCCGCCCGCTCGGCACTCAGTGCCTCCTTGGCGGCGATCACCGCGTCGTGGTCCTGCGCCGCGGCCTTGGCCCGGTTGCGGGCGACCCGGGCGCCGGCCGCCTCGACCTCGGCGTCGCTGACGCACGGGCCCTTGGCCCACCACTGCTCCAGCATCCCGATCGCCTCGTCGCCGAGCGGGTTGACGCCCTCCCCGGCGGCCAGCGAGTGGCCGACCAGCACGTGCAGGCACTTGACCCGGTCGGGCATGCCGCCGGCGCTGGGGAAGCCCTCCAGCACCTCGATGGCGTCCCGGCGGGCGATGTAGTCCTCGTGCGCCCGCCGGTAGGCGGCGGCGAGCTCCGGGTCCTCGGCGAGCCGGGCGGTCTGCTCCTTCATCACGCCGTCCGCCTCCAGGGTGCCGATCAGCGAGGCGGCCTTGGGGCAGGTCAGGTAGTAGAGCGTCGGGAACGGCGTGCCGTCGGGCAGCCGGGGCGCGGTCTCCACCACGTCCGGGTTGCCGCACGGGCAGCGGTGGGCGACGCCGCGCAGCCCGCGCGGGACCCGGCCGAGCTGGGCGGCGATGGCGGCGACGTCGCGCTCGGACACCTCGGGGGCGTCGGACGCGGGAGGGTTCTGGTTGCTCATCAGGTCAGGAGTCTGTTCGTCCGGGGGTGGGTGAGGGGTCGTCAGGGGGCCGGCTGCGGCGCGGGCGCCGCGGCGTCGGCGGCGTCCACCGAGTCCCAGAGGGCGGCGTACCAGGGCTTGGCGGCCTTCGGCGGGCCGGCCGCGGCGTCCGCCGAGGAGGGCTTGGCGCCGGGCGCGGGCGGCGGGGAGACCGAGACGAACGGGGTCTCGCCGGGCAGCGCGTAGTGCAGCCGCTCGCGGGCCTGCGCCTTGACGTACTCCGGGTCCTGCCAGCGGGCCTTCTCCCGGCGCAGCTCGTCGACCTGCTGGCGGGCGTGCTCGGCCTTGGCCCGCTGGTCGGCGATCTCGCCGCGCTGGGCGATGTACTGCCGGGCGGGGTAGGCGAGTATCGCCACCAGCGAGCACAGCACGAGGACCAGCACGGTGGCCCGGCTGGTGAAGCGCGGTCGCGCCGCCAACCCGGGAATCCTCCACTTGGCCATCTGCTCGCCCCTCCTGCGCATGCCGGTGCCCCGGCCCCACCCTACGCGGTGGGAGCCGGGGCACCGGTCACAACAGGCTCAGTGCCTTCAGCCCTTGAAGCGGGGGAAGGAGGAGCGGCCCGCGTACTCGGCGGCGTCGTCGAGGATCTCCTCGATGCGCAGCAGCTGGTTGTACTTGGCGACGCGCTCGGAACGGGCCGGGGCGCCGGTCTTGATCTGGCCGCAGTTGGTGGCGACGGCGAGGTCGGCGATGGTGACGTCCTCGGTCTCGCCGGAGCGGTGCGACATCATGCAGCGGTAGCCGTTGCGCTGGGCGAGCTCGACGGCGTCCAGGGTCTCGGTGAGCGAGCCGATCTGGTTGACCTTGACCAGCAGCGCGTTGGCGGTGCCGGTCTCGATGCCCTTGCGCAGGCGCTCCGGGTTGGTGACGAACAGGTCGTCGCCGACCAGCTGGACCTTGTCGCCGATCGCGTCGGTGATGGCCTTCCAGCCGTCCCAGTCCGACTCGTCCAGCGGGTCCTCGATGGAGACCAGCGGGTAGTCGGCGACCAGCTCGGCGTAGTACGCGATCAGGTCGGCGGAGGAGAGCGCCTTGCCCTCGAACTGGTAGGCGCCGTCCTCGAAGAACTCGGAGGCGGCGACGTCCAGGGCGAGCGCGACGTCCTTGCCCGGGGTGTAGCCGGCCTTCTTGATGGCCTCGGTGATGAGGTCGAGGGCCTCGCGGTTGGAGTCCAGGTTCGGGGCGAAGCCGCCCTCGTCGCCCAGGCCGGTGGAGAGCCCGCGCTCCTTCAGCACGCCCTTGAGGGTGTGGTAGACCTCGACGCCCCAGCGGACGGCCTCGGAGAAGGACTCCGCGCCGATCGGGGCGATCATGAACTCCTGGATGTCGACGTTGGAGTCCGCGTGCGAGCCGCCGTTGAGGATGTTCATCATCGGGACGGGCAGCACGTGGGCGTTCGGGCCGCCCAGGTAGCGGAACAGCGGCAGGTCGCTGGCCTCGGAGGCGGCGTGCGCCACGGCGAGCGAGACGCCGAGGATGGCGTTGGCGCCGAGCGAGGACTTGTCCGGGGTGGCGTCCAGGTCGAGCATGGCCTGGTCGATGAGGCGCTGCTCGGTGGCGTCGTAGCCGACCAGCTCGGGGCCGATCTGCTCGATCACGGCGAGGACGGCCTTCTCGACGCCCTTGCCGAAGTAGCGGTTCTTGTCGCCGTCGCGGAGCTCCAGGGCCTCGAAGGCACCGGTGGAGGCACCCGACGGGACGGCCGCGCGACCGGTGCTGCCGTCGTCGAGACCGACCTCGACCTCGACCGTGGGGTTGCCGCGGGAGTCGAGGATCTCACGGGCTACGACGACATCAATGGACGGCACGAGGCATCTCCTAGCGGAAGCGGATGTGTGGTCGTTACGACCAGAGCCTAGCCGCACAGCGCCCCGCGGCCACGCCCGGCCGGGCCCCGTCTCACGGTGTGGCCCGGCTACTCACTGGTAGTTCACCTGTTTGACGGCCGTTCCACCGCTCCCGGTGGCGCGAACTGCTCGGCGCGCGCCGGGAGCGGACGGAGCGTCAGGGGACGCGGCCCTCGTCAGGGCGGCGGCGGAGCCTCGTCAGGCTCCGGTCCTCGCGTCCCGGATGCCGGACCCGGAACGGGTCGGCGGCGTCAGAGCGCGAGCACCTGGCCGGGCACGATCAGGTCGGGGTCGGCGCCGATCAGCTGCTGGTTGGCCCGGTAGATCCGCTCCCAGCCGCCGGAGACCCGCTGCGCGACGGCGATGCCGGAGAGGGTGTCGCCGTCCTGGACGGTGTAGCCGCCGGCGGCGTTCTGCGGGGCGTCGTCCCGGGGGGCCGCCTGGGGCCGGGCGGCGGGCTTCCTCGCGGGCTCGCGGGGTGCGGTGGGGCGCTCCTCGGAGCGCGAGGCGGTGTCGGCGGAGACGTCGGCGGGGGCGCCGCCCTTGGCGAGTCCGGCCCGCTTGGAGCAGACCGGCCAGGCGCCGGGGCCCTGGGAGGCGAGCACCCGCTCGGCCACCGCGATCTGCTGGGAGCGGCTGGCCTGGTCGGCGCGGGCCGCGTACTGGCCGCCGCCGAAGGCGCGCCAGGTGGAGGAGGTGAACTGCAGGCCGCCGTAGAAGCTGTTTCCGGTGTTGGTGCTCCAGTTGCCGCCGCTCTCGCACTGGGCCACGCGGTCCCAGGTGTCGGCGGAGGCGGCTGCCGCTCCGGTGGCGGCGAGCAGTGGCAGTGCCAGGCCGATCGAGGCCGCGCCGGCGGCGACGACGACCTTCTCGGCCTTGGTACTACGGCGGTGGCGAGCAGTGTTGGTGAACAGCACGGGACATCCTCTCCGCACGCCTGCGAGGTGAGCTGTCGGGTTCGGACCGGGAGGCTGGCCCGGCCGCCGGACGGTTCGGACGCGGTTGCGCCCGCTGCCCGGCGGCTTCACCCCAAGCCGTTGGGACCACGGCGTTCACACTGGTTCCCCCACTCCTGTCCGGTACCTGGTCGGTGGCCCGAGGACGCGGCGGACAGGACTCGGCGTGCCGCGATCGGGGCCCGCAGCTGCGGGCATGTCGGAGAGTAAGCAAAGCTGACGAGCAATCACAAGCTCATATCACCATGATCACGCCGAAATCACGGATGATTTCTCCACGTGCACGAACGATCCAGGTATGTCCGGGTTCGTCCCGGACGGGCGTGCGACGCGCGCCCCCGCCCCGGCGCGTCGTCGGCCCTGCGCGGCGGCGTGTCGCGGGTGCTGAAACGGCGTCAGCGGGGCGTGAAGGAGACCGGGAGGTCGCGCAGACCGCGCATGATCAGCCCGCCCCGCCAGCGCAGCTCGGCCGGATCGGCGGCCAGCCGAACGTCCGGCAGCCTGGTCAGTAGGCTGCCGATCGCGCGCTGCCCCTCAAGCCGGGCCAGCGGGGCGCCGATGCAGTAGTGGATGCCGTGTCCGAAACCCAGGTGCGGATTGTCCTGGCGGGCCAGGTCGAGGGTGTTCTCGGCGGCGAACCGGGCCGGGTCGCGGTCCGCCGCGGCCAGCACCACCAGCACCGGGTCGCCGACCGGGACGTCCACCCCGCCGATGGTCAGCGGCGCGGTGGCGAACCGCCAGGTCGCCAGCTCCACCGGGCCGTCGTAGCGCAGCAGTTCCTCGATCCCGGTCTCCAGCAGGGCCGACTCGCCGCGGCCCAGCGACTGCTGGAGCAGCGCGCGCTGGTCCGGGTTGCGCAGCAGCGCGTACATGCCGTTGCCGATGAGGTTGATGGTGGTCTCGAACCCGGCGAAGAGCAGGATGAAGGCCATCGCCGCGGCCTCGTTCTCGGTCAGGTGCTCGCCGTGGTCACTGGCCCGGATCAGGCCGGAGATCAGGTCGTCGCCGAGGTCGGCGCGCTTGCGGTGGATCAGGTCGGCCAGGTAGCCGCGGATCTGCTTGACGGCCCGGCCCACCCCTCCCCTCTTACCGCCGGTGTGGCGGATCATCATCCCGGCCCAGTCGCGCAGGTCGTCCTGGTCCTCGGCCGGGACGCCGAGCAGGTCGCAGATCGCGTAGATGGGGAGCGGGAAGGCGAACTCGTGGATCAGGTCGGCCTCGCCGCGGGCCGCGAAGGAGTCGATCAGCCGGTCGGTGATCTCCCGCACCCGCGGCTCGAACTCGGCCACCCGGCGCGGGGTGAACGCCTTGGAGACCAGCCGGCGCAGCCGGGTGTGGTCGGGCGGGTCGATGTTCAGCAGGTGGGTCATCAGGTCGGCCTGCCGCTCGCCGGGGATGCCCACCCGGCCGCTGCGGTGGGCCTGTTCGCTGTGGTGCGCCGGGTTCTTGGAGAGCCGGGCGTCCGCCAGCGCCTGCCGGGCGTCCGCGTAGCGGGTGACCAGCCAGGCGTCCACCCCGCTCGGCAGGGTGGTGCGGTGCACCGGGGCGTGTTCCCGCAGCCAGGCGTACGCCGGGTAGGGGTCGGCCGCGAACTCCCAGGTGAAGAGTTGCGGGTGGGCGGCGTGGGGCTGGTCTGGCATGTCTTGACCGTATCTGGAAGGACCACCGCGTGAGTCTGGTCACCTGGTGGGTAATCCCTGTTGCGGAGCGTCGGGGCGAGCCTACGATCCTCCGATAACCACAGTGGGCGGCGTGCGGGCCGGCCCCGGGTTCGCCCTCGGAAAGGGGAGCAGGCCATGCGAGTAGCCGGTGCAGTGGTGGTCATCGCGGTGCTCGACGGAGGTTCGGGGGCCGACCTGGCCCGCCGGTTCTCCGCCGCCGGCGCCGCCGGGCTGCTCATCGCCGACCTGCGCCCCGGCATCGCCGAGGACCTGGCCGCCGAACTCGACCGCCCCGGCTGCCCGGTGGTCGGCGTCTCCGGCGACGTCCACCACCCCGCGGACCTCGCCGCGCTGGTCGACACCGCCGTCAAGCACCTCGGTCCGATCGACCTGTTCGCGGTGGCCGGCCCGGACGGCGAGCGGATCGTCCAGCTCGCCGACCTGCCCGGCCACCTCGACCCGCTGGCCGAACTGCTCACCCTGGTCGGCGAGGCCATCGGCGAGGTCGTCCCGCCCCAGCGCCGCCCGGTCGCGGACGTCCCGCTGGCCGGCTAGGCGCCGTCCCCTTCCTCACTCCTCGGGCAGGCCCTCCGCGGAGCGGACCGCCGCACGGTAGCGGCGGGCCGCCGCGCGCAGCGCCGCGTCCACGTCCACGCCCCGGTCGTAGCCGCGCTGCGCGATCGCCAGCAGCAGTTGCCCGGCCGACTCCGCGGTCAGTTCGGCGGGCAGCTCGTACGGTGCGTCCGGCACGCCGGTGAACTCCGCCCGGCGCACCCGCGACACCAGCTTCGCCGCGTACGCCAGCGCGGGCAGGCCGGCCGGCACGCCGTCCAGCACCGATTCGCGCTGCTTCTCGGCGGCCTTCAGCTGCTCCCAGTTGGCCTCGGTCTCGGCCGAGCCGGAGACGCTCACGTCGCCGAACACGTGCGGGTGGCGGTACATCAGCTTGTCGACCAGGTCGCCCGCGACGTCGTCGATCGAGAACGGGTCCGCGGCGTCCTCCTCGGCGATCCGGGAGTGGAAGAACACCTGGAGCAGCACGTCGCCGAGCTCCTCCCGGAGCGTCTCCCGGTCGTCCTCCTCGATCGCCTCGACCAGCTCGAACGCCTCCTCCACCAGGTACTTCACCAGGCTCCGGTGGGTCTGCTCGGCGTCCCAGGGGCAGCCGCCGGGCGAGCGCAGCCGGTCCATCACCGCGACCAGGTCGAGCAGCCGGGCCCCCGGCAGGTCGTACGAGCCCGGCAGCACCTCGATCTCCGGGTGCTCGCCGGCCTCCTCCACCGCGATCCGGGCCAGCGCGTCGGTCAGCCCCGGGTCGCCGTCCGGGCTCTCCAGCCAGAGCGCCGGGGCCTCGGCCAGCAGCCGGCGGGCCAGCGCCGGGGCCGAGCCGCGCTCGACCACCTGCGGTTCGACGCCCGCCGCGCGCAACGCGGCCAGCTGCGGGTGGTCCGCGACACCGGCCAGCACCTTCGGGGCGGACCGGAGGGCCTCCCAGGCGGGCCAGGACAGCAGGCCGGGGGCGATGCGGTGGGTGGTGGTCAGCAGGGTCAACTTCGGAGTCTCCACGGGGTCGAACCTACCGGGCCGGGCCCGCCGCGCGGGGCGCCACCGGGCACCTGCCCGCGGCCGGCTCCGGCCGGTCAGGCCGCGGGCTGGAGCATGACCTGCCGGGTGACGGCCAGCAGGTCGGCCGGGGTCAGTTCGGCCAGCAGCTGCGCGGCGTGGTCGAGCAGCCGGGCGGCGGCCCCGGTGAGCGCGGCGTCGTCCAGCGGGCGGCCGGGCAGCTCGCAGCTGTCGGCGAGCAGGCTCTGCGCGACGGTGTACAGGTTGGCGCTGGCGACCTCCCGGACGGTCAGCGACAGGTGGGCGGACGGCGCGCCCTCCTCGGCGCGGGCCCGGTGCGCGAAGCCGCGCGGCACGTACAGCACCTCGCCGGGCCGCAGGACGGTGTCCAGCAGCACCTCGCCCGGGTCGCCGTCCTCCCGCTCCGGCACCCAGTTGCCGTCCGCCGGGCCGCCGTGCACCCACCAGCGCTTGGCGCCGGAGAGCTGCACCACGAACACGTCCGCGTCGTCCCGGTGCACCGGGCGGCCCTGGGTGCCGGGCGGGGTCAGGAAGTAGAACGCCTCGACCTGGCGCCCGAGTTCGGCGGCCAGGCCGCGGCACAGGGTGCGCACCCCGTCGTGCCACTGGTCGACGTAGCGCAGCAGCAGGGTGGCCTGCTCGTCGCGGATCAGGGCGCGCACGGCCCGGCCGTCGGCGTAGCCGCCGACCAGTTCGCCGAGCACCACCCGGGGCGGGCAGAACCGGGCGTCGGGCAGGTGGGTGTCGCGCTGCACCAGGCCCAGGTAGGGGGCCTTCAGCAGGCCGTGGTCGAGCAGCCGGTCGAGTTCGGCGGCGGGCAGCACGTCCACCGGCGGGTGCGCGGGGCGCAGCACGGCCGGGGCGGTGCGCCACAGCGCGGTGCGGAACTGCTCCTCGTCGGCCACGAAGCGGCTCAGCCAGGTGTCGGTCACGGTCGGTTCTCCTCGTGGTGCGGACGGGCCCTCGGGCGGGTGGGATGACGGCGGGTCAGGCGGTGGGGCGGCTGCTGTAGGCGGCCTGCCGGGCGGCGGCGACCAGGTCCTCGGGGGTGGCGGTGGCCAGCCGGGCCCGCAGGTGCTCCAGCAGGTCGGCGCCGGTCTGCAGCAGGGTGTCCTCGTCGATCGGGCGGGCGGGCAGCTCCAGGCCCTCGGAGAGCAGGCTGCGCAGCTGGGTGCGCAGGTGGACGGCGCACGCCTCGCGCAGCGCGACGGTCAGGTGCAGGGACGGGCCGGCCTCGGTGGCGCGGGCGGTGTGGGCGTACCCGTTGGGCACGTACAGCACCTCGCCGGGGTGCACCTCGGTCTCCAGCAGGCACGGGCCCGGGTCGTCCTCGCGGACGGGCTGCCAGCCCGGGTGGGTGGGGCCGCCGTACACCTGCCAGTGCTTGGTGCCGCTGAGCTGGATGACCAGGATGTCGCCCTCGTCGCGGTGCACGGGGCCGTGCCGGCCGGGCTGCGAGTAGAACAGGAACGCCTCGGTGAGCCGGCCCAGTCCCTCGGACAGGCCGGCGGTCAGGGCGCGGACGCCCGGGTGCCAGTGGTTGAGGTAGCGCAGTTGCAGGGTGGCGTCGCGGTCGCGGATCAGGGCGCGGACCCGCTCCGGGTCGAGGCAGCCGTCCAGGGTGCGGCCGGCGATGATCCGGGGCGGGCAGTAGTCGGCCTCGGAGACGGTGCCGTCGGCGGTGAACAGGCCGGCGTACGGGTTGCGCAGGGTGCCCTCGTCGATGATGTCGAACAGGCCCTGGACGGTGAGCAGTTCGGTGGGCGGGTCGGCGGGGCGGAGCAGGACCGGGCCTTGGCGCCAGTGCGTGCGCAGGAAGGTCTCGGGGTCGTCGACGCAGCGGGCCAGCCAGTCCATGGCCGTGGTTCCTCTCCGGTACGGGGGTGGGTGGTGCGGGGCGCTCGGGGCGCCGGCGGCGTGACGGCCGCCGGCGGCCCCGGGAGGTGGAGCGGTGGTCAGATGACGTCCGGGTAGCACTCGCCGCAGCCGTTCGGGGTGGCGTGGCCCGCGGCCGTGACGGTCCCGGCCTCGGCGGCCTGCGCGGCGGCGGCCGGCGCGAACACCGCACCGCCCACCGCGGCGGCCACCGCCACCGACAGCGCGGCCTGACGGGCCAGCGCGGCGAACTTCGAGGTCGACTCAGAGGTGGTGACGCCCATGACGGAACTCCATTCGGGAAAGGGGTGAAAGGGATTTTTCGGTCGGCGCGGGGCAGTCGTCGCCCCGGCGCGGGCCCGGGGGGTGGTGCGGTCAGGCGGTCGGGATGCGGAGCGCCAGCGGTTCGGCGCCGGGGCGGCACTTGAGGTGGCAGCCGCAGCCCGGGGGCAGCAGCAGCCACTGGCCGGGGCGCAGGCGCAGGCCCTGGTCGCTTCCCGGGGTGGGCCGGACCTGGCAGGCGCCGTGGTGCTGGAAGAGCAGCAGGGCGCTGCCCTCGCCCGGGGTGAGTTCACCCGCGGGTTCCACGGCCCGGCCCAGGAGCCGGCGCAGGGTGTCGGCCCAGCGGGCCGCCCGGTGCGCCGGGGCGGCACCGGACGGTTCGCCGTCCGGGGGGTCGCCCTCGGTCCACAGCAGGGCCGGGCCGCTGCCGAGCCGGCGGTGGAGGAAGGCGGCGACTTCGCGGGCCGGGTCGGCCGGCCTGGCCTCTTCCGGTCCCCACTGCATCGCGTTCGCCTCCGTTCCGCCGTCCCGGTGGGGCCCGGTGTGCCCCGCTGAGAACAATGGTGCGGCGCGGCGCGGTCGGCGGACAGTCACGGGAAAGCGGTCCCGGGGGTCAGGTCCCGGGGGTCAGGTCCCGGGACCGCGTGACACGGCGGGGCGGCGGTTCAACGGACGTCCGGCCGCGGTTCAGTCGTCGAGCAGGCCGGCCCGGGCCACGGCGACCCCGGCCTGGAAGCGGCTCTCGGCGCCCAACTCGTCCATGATGTCGGCGATGTGGCGGCGGGCGGTGCGCAGCGACATGCCGAGGCGGCGGGCGATCGCCTCGTCCTTGAGCCCGGCGGCGAGCATCCGGACGATGGTGCGGTCGAGTTCCTGGGAGACCTGTTCGAGGCCGTCCTCGGCGGCGGCGGCGAACGGGCGGGCCAGCGTCCAGGCCTGCTCGAAGATGTCGCAGAGGTAGGCCAGCAGCGCTTCCTGACGGACCACCAGGGCGCCCGGGGAGCCGTCGCTGAGCGGCAGGAAGGCGAGTTCGCGGTCGAAGGCGATCAGCCGGCCGAACAGCTCGTGCGCGGTGCGGTACTCGGCGCCGAGCGCGGTGGCGGCCTCGACGTAGGCCTGGCTGGGGCCGTGGAAGCGCGCGGTGTGGTGGTAGAGGGTGCGGATCCGCACGCCGCGGCCCAGCAGGGCGCGGTCCCGGCGCAGTCCCGCCTCCATCGCGGCGGGGACCCGGGAGCTGCCGCCGGGCTGGATGGTGAGCACCTCGCTGCGGCAGGCCGCGGAGGCCCGTTCGAGGGCGGCCTGGACGCCGGGGAGGTCGGCGATCACCTCGATCGCGCCGGTGCCGTCCACGGCGCCCCGGTCGGCCTGCCGGTGGTGCGGCAGGAACGCGGACACCAGGGCCTGGCGGTGGGCGAGTTCGGCCCGGCTGCGCTGGATCTCGGCCTCGACCGGGGCGGCCAGGGCGGCGATCGCGCTCTGCGGGGGCAGCGCGTGGCCGCGGGCGGGGTCGGCCGGGTCGGGGTGGATCAGCCGCCAGTCGGCGAGGCGACGCAGCGCGGCGGCGGCGCCGGCCGGGTCCAGCCCCTGGCGTTCGAGGTGCGCGGCGAGGGCGGCCGGGTCGAGCCGGCCGTGCTCCTGCACCCAGGAGTAGGCCGCGACGTCGGCCGGATCGGGGACGAAACCGGCCTCCGGTGCGGGGGTTCGGGGTATTAGGTCCATTTCTGTCCCCAGGTCATCTTGCTGCCAGAGCAGTTGGTGAGGTGTCCGGACAATGGTTCGGACGCGGGCGGGTGGCCATGCTGGTTCCCGGGCGCCGGTGCTCCGATCGGGAACCGGACCGCCGAGAGATCCCCCCTTCCACATCCCAGGAGGACCCTGCCATGAAGCGGTTCGCTCGCACTGTCGCGTTCGCCGGTCTGCTCGCCGCCCTGCTCGGTGCCGCGCCCGTGCTGGCCTCGGCCGCTTCGGCCGCCTCGCCCGCCCCGGTCACCGCGGTGGCCTCCGACGGCGACACCTCCTGGGGCGGCTGCGACCTGCCGCTGTGCAAGCCGCTGAGCTGAGCCGCGCCGCTCCCCCGCCGACCCGCCCCGACGAAGGGACCGCAGATGTCGACCGTTCCGCCCCTCCCCGCCCCGGACCTCACCGACGGCCTCAGCCGGCGCGAGCACCAGGTCCTGGAACTGCTCACCCACGGCGCCACCTACTCGGCGATCGCCCGCCGGCTCCAGCTCAGCCCGCACACCGTCGACACCTACCTGCGCCGGATCCGGGCCAAGACCGGCGCCACCAACCGGGTCCAGCTGGCGCTGCTGGCCCACGACGCCCGGCACCGCGCCCCGGCGGCGGGGGGCGCGGCGGTCCGGGCGCACTGAACGGGCCGGAGCGGTCAGGACGTCCGGACGGTCTTCGGCAGCCAGTCCTCGGTGCTGTCGGCGAGGCCGATCCGGGCGGTGTCCCAGCTGCCGTAGCGCGGGTTGACCTCGATGTGCAGCGCGGTGCCGGCGTCGACCAGCGCCTTGCGGATCGCGGCGTCCCCGTCGGCGCCGCTCGGGTCCTGGCCGCCGGCCAGCTTCATCAGGCCGATCTGCTGGCGGTAGAAGCCGTCGATGTCGCCGGCCGGGACGCCCTGCTTGGCGCGCAGCAGTTCGGCGAGCTTGGCCTCGCTGCCGACGGTCTTGGCGTCCGCGGCCCGGGCCCGGTCGATCTCGCTCTGGCTGACGTCCAGTTGACGGTCGCTCAGGGCGCGGGCGACGACCTTGCCGAGCACCAGGTCGGAGACGGCGTGCCGGGCCAGGCCGGGCTGCTCCTCGGCGGCGGCCCCGCTCTGCGCCGCGCCCGCCCGCACCGCGGCGACCCGGGCGTCGACCTGGGCGATGCTGATCCGGTCGCCGCCGACCACGGCGGCGGCCCCCTGGTGCGCCGGTGCGCCGCCGCAGGCGGTGAGCGCGGCGGCGGCGACCACGGCGCCGAGGGCGGCGAGCGGTCGGCGGGGGGAGCTGGTGCGGATCACTGGGGCCTCCTGGGCGGTGGAGCGCGGTCCGGTGGTGCTCTGCGTACGGCTGGGACGAACAATATTGAGCCCCGCCCCCGGGTGCCAGACCCCCGCGGCCCTCCGGCGCGCCGGAGGGCCCTGACCGGTGTGGCGTCAGGTCGCGTAGGGGTTGTCGGTCGTGGTGCGGTGGCGGCCGAGGTGTTCGAGGTGGGTGCGCAGGCGGCGGACGTCGGGGTGGTGCGGGCCGTGCAGGCGTTCGGTCTCCAGCAGGAGTTCGAGCAGGCCGTGCCAGCCGGTCTCGGGGTGGCCGGTGGCGGCGAGGAGCAGGCCGGTGCGTTCGCGGACCTCGACGGTGTGCGGGGAGTCGGGCGGGAGCGCGGCCAGCACGGCGCGGTACTCGGCGAGCGCCTCGTCGGGGCGGCCGAGGTGTTCGAGGCAGCGGGCGGTGTGCCGGCGGTGGTCGAGGACGGCGGGGTCGCCGGGGGCGGCGGTGGCGGTGAGCTGGCGCAGTTCGGGGAGGGCTTCGGCCCAGCGCTGTCCGGCGAGCAGGGTGCGGGCCCGGATGGCGCGGACGGTGCGGACCAGCGGTGCGCCCTCGCCCTGTTCGGCGGCGGCCCGGGGCAGCAGGCGGGCGGACAGTTCGAGCACCTCGGTGTGCCGGCCCGCGTCGACCAGGTCGGAGAGCCGGGCGCAGGCCGCGCCGAGGGTCTCCGCCCCGGGGTGGGCGGGCGGCGCGGGCGGCAGCGGCGGGGCGGGGGGCGGGGGTGTCGGCGGGGCCGGTGGCGGGACGAGCAGCGGGGTGGGC